>NZ_JCAMOQ010000044.1:0-78957 GCF_059512365.1 Bradyrhizobium sp. Ses1 | reverse complement strand
GGCTTTTCACCTTCGCGCACTCGCTCCAACGCCATCATGCGGATTTCTTCCAGGGTTCGATGGTCAAGTTGTCGGCCCGTCGCGTTTCATGCCGATAGCATACACCAACGCCGCAACAATGTCGCCTATAGTTCTGACCTATGAGTAAGTCCACGTTCATGAGATCAAGCCTGTTAATCTGGATGGATCATGATGTCCATGGTTTCGTCGCCATCCTCGAACGGACCGAGAAAGCCGTTGTCCTCTACCAGCTTCACGCCACACAGGCAGACGTCGCCGCCGATCACGGCGAGCGCAACCGGCTCAAGGGCTCTTCCGTTACAGGGGCCATCGATGCAAAACCCGCTGTCGATCTCGAAGATCGCTCCGTGCCGGCCGCACCTGAGAAAAGCGCGGTCGGGCGAGAAGAACTCGCCCGCACGGATGTTGAGCCAGACGCCGTCATGTGGGCAGCGGTTGACATAGCCGTGATAATCATTGCCAACGGTCCGAACCACAACAATCGGAAACGGCCGACTCTCACCGCTCTCGTCGATCCGTGACAGGCTAAAGCCCCTCGCGCTGCCCCGCTCGATTGCATCGGCGGGGCAGACGGCGAACACATCAATCTCTCGGCTGCCCATGTCGCGCTGCTCCCCTTGCTCATGCGCCGTATTTTCCTGCGCGAAAGACATCGACGGCGGTACCGGTCAACCGAAGGACGCTAATTCCACCGACCAGCTCCTTGTAGGCATCGACGGCCCGCTGAGAACATCAAATTGCATTGAGCTTCTCATTGTCTTCCCGCACCACCCTCAAGAGTTCCTCGCGGCCTTGCCGGACGAACAGGCCGGAGCATCCGCGTGTGGTCTGCCCCTGCATTTGTCCGGAAGTGCGATCTCCGGGTTCTGCAGCACCGCCAAAAGTGACGTGGCGTGAATGACGTCGATTATCTTGTCCCACAGTGAGCCTGTGCATGTCGACATTCAAGCCTGCCTTGCGCCTCGCATTGATAACTCCTCGTTGCTAATAAATTGCTGCGCCAGCGCCGATGTTGATGGATGCGTCCTTCATCGTCTCCACGATGAACTCGATCTGCTCGTCGGTGAGGTGGCTGTGAAACGGCAGTGCTAGGGCGCGATCGGCGATCTTTTCCGCAACCCGGAAATCGCCATGACGATAGCCAAGTGCGAAATAATGCCGCTGCAGATGCAAGGGATAGCAATAAGCAGCGGCCTCGACCTGCTCGATGCGGAGGTCAACGACAATGGCGTCGCGGCTGGATCGCGTGAAGCGCGTTCCGAGATGGACGAGATAAAGAAACCAGTTCACCTCGGTCACATCGGGACCGACATAGGGAGGCTTGATACCCTCAAAGGATTGCATATGCGCGTTGTAGAGCTGTTCGGCGAGCCGGCGCCGCTCCAGGATTTCCTCGAGGCGCTTCAGCTGCGCAAGGCCCAGCGCGGCTGTGAGATCGCTCATGCCGGCCTGGTGGGGCGCTGCGCTGCTGACGACAACGGAGGAGCGCTCATCCAGCCGATGCGCGCGATGGCGGCGCAAGCCAACGGCCATGTCGATGTCGTCGGTCACCACCATGCCGCCTTCGCCGCAGGTCAGGGCCAGTGGCTGGGCGAAGTCGAACACGGCGATATCGCCAAAGCGGCCGACGAGTTCGCCCTTGTATCGCGATCCGATCGCTTCGGTTGAATCCTCCAGGAGCGGCAATTGATGGCGCTGCGCGATCGCGCGCAGCTCCGACCATGGCGCCGGATGGCCATTGGGGTTGCCACCAATGATCGCCCGCGTGTTGGCCGTGACACGCTCTTCGACCTTCGCCGGAGCCAAGGCTCCCGACCAATAGTCGACGTCGGCAAATACGGCCCTCGCGCCCACGAGACTGATAGCATGCACTACCTCGCGAAACGAATAAGGCGAGGCAATCACCTCCTGCCCGGGTCCGATGCCGAGCGCTTTTAGTGCAAGCAGAAGCCCGATGGTGCCGCTGGGGACGGCAACGGCATATTTGCGCCCAAGGTAGGCGGCGAAGGCTTTCTCGAAGGCCTCGGTGATGGGCCCATTGGAGACTCGTGGCGAACACAGCAGCGCTTCCACGGCGGAGAGCTCGGCGGAGGTGATATCGGGATCTGAGAGCGGAATGAAGGATAAATCGGCCTCGAGCGCGTCCGTGCCATCGTCGCGATGCCCTACCAGTCCAAGGGCGATCACCGTCCGATCCTCCTTGCCGCCAGCAGGATGCCAATCGCCCGCACCGGATCGGCCGTGATCTCTAGGCAGCGATCGCAGCCATCGATCAGATGCAGATCGAAATTCGGAAGACTCCGGAATGGTCGCTCCGTCACGTCAGAGGCATCACAGCGTGTCACGGCGAGGTGCGGAAAGCGACGCCGCAACTCGAGAACCGGATCTGCATCAGCCTGCGCCGCCGCGAGCACCCGTTCGATTTCGATCAATTCGTCTGCGCCAAGCGCCATCGCGTCTCCCATATAATTGGACCCTAAATAAGCTTCATAGCCAGAACAGCCGCTCGGGATCTGTGTTCAAATCTTCGATCGCCGAGGTCAGCCGGTGGTAAATGCTATAAAACTCCCAGATTCCGTTTGCGTGGTTCTTGCGAAACAGCTTCCACATGCCGCATACCATGTCGTAGTGGATCAGCGCGACATCGATAAGGCCGCCATCGGCGTCGATATTGCGAGAGCAGCAGGGACTCTCGATCAGATAGCCACCCCTCACCGCCTTCACATGTGGCGAGACATAGCGATAGCGCTTGCGCGCGCTTAAGGCGCGCTCGATCCGCTTGCAATCGAGCTCGTTCGGGTGAGGGATCATCCTGACCGCTACCTTTCTCATCACCGCGGCATTCATCGCCAAAGACCCCCCTCATAGCACTGTGACTTCTTCTTCAAGACAGCCGACGACCATCCGCTCGCCGAACTCGACGAGATAGATTGGCACGTTGCCTTCCCTATGCCTGCCGACCCGCACGATCTCGCCGATCCCTCTGGCGCCGATCAGGAGTCCATCGGCCGGTGCATTGGGAAACGAGCCATCATTGATGAGGTCGACCGCTGCCTTGACGCGCTGGCCCCATTGGTATGTCGGCAGTCTCGAGGCGATCATGGGCCGGCCTCTTCAGGCAACGGCAGGTCCAAAAGCTCATCGCGCCCCACCTCCGGCTCGAGCTCTTTGCGCTTCATGCCGACGCGGTTGCCGCTTTCGAGAAATTGAACGCCATAGATGTAGAACTGCTGCAGGAAAGTGCCGATTGAGACGACGTAACCCACCTCCCCCTTTTTGACGAGGATCTCGCCGATCTCCTTGCCGGCATATGTTCCGTCATTGCGGATGGTACGGCTGGCCCGCACCTTTTCGCCAAAGCTGAAGAGAGGCGGCCCGGTCAACTCGACCACCTCGCTGTCGCGAACGACGTTGCTCATGTCCCACTCTCTCTCGGTCGTTCGGGCCGGATGGCCTCGCGCGCGCGGGCGACTTCCTGCACCATCGAGTCCTCGTCTTTGGTCAATTCCGCTAGCTCGGCCGCCGTGACGCGGCTTGCCACCTCATAGCGGACGCGCCAATCCGGATCGCGGCGCAGCATGCTGAGCGAATCCGCACACAGCCGCCGTGCGATCTCGAGGCGCACAGTGCCATCGGGATCATTGACCATGCCGAGCAGCCACTCATTGGGAACGCGGATCGCAACCACGCGGCGCACCTCGGGTTCGTCATCGCTCATGAGACGCCCAAGCAGCGCCGGCGCGATCCGGCTCGCCACCACCAGGCGGACGTGATAGTCCTGGTCCGAGATCATCGGCGCCAGCTCCTCGCCATCCAGCAAGGTCGCAACCCGCATCCTCACCTCCCGATGAGGATCGTTGCGCAGCCGCAGCACAAAGCGCTTGGGCAGGCGCCGCGCGGCGTTCCAGCGCACGGTTGCCTCAGCATCGTCGAGCAGCATCGGCAGCAGAAACACGCTGGCGTGGTTGGCTGCGATCGCGCGCACCTCAAAATGCGGATGGGTGATGTAGGCGTCGGCCAGCGCCGGATTCCAGTTGAAGAAGCGGTCGATGCGGCGAGCATAGCGGTCGTTGACGCAGGCGTGCATCAAGCGGCAGCCGCCGCTGGCCCTGAGCCCGATATGAGTGCAGGTGCCGCAGTCGACCTCGTTGTCCAGCCAGTCGCGGGCCTTATCGATGTCAATCGTCATCGTCCTGACCCATCCGCTGCAGCACGTCCAGGCGCACCCTGGCGCCGATCTTGTCGGTCGGGTCGAGCTGCACGAGCTTGCTGGCGGCCGCGCGGCCTTCATCCAGATTGCCGAGCCGCAGCTGCAGGTACGCGTAGGCTTTTAGCGAAAATAAATAGAAGCGCGGCAGGATGTTCTCGTAGCAATCGAAAGCTGCCTCGCCCGCGCTGACCCGCCGCCAATCGTCAGCGAGACCGTTTTCGCGCGCTGCCTTGGAGATACAGAGCTTTGCCACCTCCAACGCCTCAGCCAAGCGACCTTTGTAGAAATAGAAGCGGTAGATTCCGATCAGGACGGCGGTGTGGCCCGGCGCTAGCGCCTGCGCTTCGTGCAGGTGCCTTTCCGCGATCGCATCCACGTGATAGAGGAGCCCGGCCTGCCACAGATGATCCTCGGCTTCGCGCGGCAGGCCTTCGCCGAGTAGCGTGCGCGCAATCAGCGCCCCTTCGCTCCCGGACAGCGGATTGCCGGCCCCAGCGAGGTTCATTGGCAGCTTTCCTGTTCTAATGGGCAGCCTTTGCGGTGTCGCTGGAGCAGCACACCTGCTTCTTGGAAGATCGGCCCGCTCTGCGCAGCAGTGTCGGTCAAATCGATCGTGACACCGCCAAGCATTAGCGGCTCCCGAATTGAGGCAATCTTAGCCTGTTCCGCTCGAGGCCTTGCTGAGCGGGCCGAGGTGCCGGCGCAACACCTGTCTTGGCGGACAAATCCAAGCAACCACCGCCTGTAACGGCGAGGCGGAAGCTGAGGCCAGCGGTGCGCAGCGCGAAAATCGCGAGTTTTTCAGCGCTGGGCGCCAGCGTAAAGGTCATGGGATCGGCCCCTATTTACGCGCGCGCCTGGTAGCGCGGCAACGAGGTGTCCAAGACGCAGGTGTTATCGACCGGGCACACCGCGACGCATTGCGGCTCGTCAAAATGGCCGACGCACTCGGTGCATTTTTTCGGGTCGATGACGAACGTTCCGCCTTTCTCCGAGATTGCGACATTGGGACATTCGGGCTCGCAAGCCGAGCAGCTCGTGCATTGCGAGGCGATGATCTTGAACGGCATTGACCTTCCCCCTTAGGCGGCCGAAATCAGTGCGCCCTGGCGGATCGCCGCCTCGCCCCGCTCGGTATGCTGGATTTCGCCGCTTTGCACCTTCTCCAGATAGGACTTGAACCAGGCGATCGCTGATTTTTCGATGAACTCATGGGCGTATTGGTCGACTGGCTCGATCCCGGCCTTCAACAGATTGCTTTTCGGACAGCCGCCGATCTTGGCCACGAATACCGCATGGCAGTCGTTGATGGCGCTGACGATAGTGGCAAGGCGCTCCTCCTCGCCATAGCCGCCCCGGCAATAGTGATCGACGCGGCGATGGCCGACGAATTTGGCGCCCGTCGTGGAGAGTTCGTACACCTGGAACTCTTTGGCGTGACCGAAATGCTCGTTGATGACGCCCGCGCCCTTCGTCGCCACAGCAACCATGGGCTTGATGTCACTCATTTTGCTGGCAAGCTCGACGAGCTCTTCCTGCTTGCCAGCAAGCTTGGCAACGCGCTCCTGCTCGATCTTGGCTTGATAGGCCTTGCGCATCGGCAAGTCATATTTGACGTCCATGGCCATAACCTTCTCGGTAGTGAACTCCGCGCTGCGGTCCTCGCCGAGCAAGCCGACAGCGTCGGCGCGGCACTGCCGGCAGTGCCGCATCAGGTTCATCTCGCCCTCGCAGGCATCCTGCAGTGCCTTTAATTCCTGCGCGGTTGGCCCCCGCTGCCCGTTGAGACCGAACACCGTGCCGTGCTCGGGCGCGGAGATCAGCGGCATTATGTTGTGCAGGAACGCGCCGCGCGATTTGACCGCCTTGTTGACTTTGACCAGATGCTGATCGTTAATACCCGGGATCATCACCGAATTGATCTTGCAGAGGATGCCCCGCTCGGTGAGCATCTCGAGGCCTTTCAGCTGGCGCTCGTTGAGGATCTTTGCGGCTTCTAGGCCGGTGTAGCGCTTGTGGTTGTAGAAAATCCACGGATAGATTTTGGCGCCGATTTCGGGATCGACCATGTTGATGGTGATGGTGACATGATCGATCTTGAAGCGGGCGATCGTGTCGACATGGTCGGGTAGCATCAGGCCGTTGGTCGACAGGCACAGCTTGATGTCGGGAGCAGCCTTGGCCACCAGCTCGAACGTCTTGAACGTCTTTTTCGGATTGGCCAGGGGATCGCCGGGCCCCGCGATGCCGAGCACAGTCATCTGTGGAATTGTGGAGGCGACCGCCAGCACCTTTTTCGCCGCCTGCTCCGGCGTTAGTTTTTCGCTCACCACGCCCGGGCGCGATTCATTAGCGCAATCATATTTACGATTGCAGTAATTGCACTGCATGTTGCAGGCAGGCGCGACCGCAACATGCATGCGGGCGTAATGATGATGCGCTGCTTCGCTGTAGCAGGGGTGGTTCTTGACCTTCTCCCAGATCTCGGTCGGCAGATCACCCTGGCCGGCCTGCGAGCCGCAGCTTGCCTTGCCCCTGCCGGACCTCCCGCAGCCCTTGCGCGCGGCGATCTGCATGACCGTGCCAATGTCGACCGCGCTCCCTGCCGAGCTTGCTTCGTCCGGCGCTGATACGTTCATCCTTCCATTCTCCCTGCAGCGGAAACTGAAAAGAAGATTTGCAACTCGCGTGCCATGGCCGGACTTGCGAGCAATTTTGATCTAGGTCAAAAGCTGAGCCGCTTACCGCCCTCTGCCTTGAAAGCGACGGCCTTCTGCACGACATTAGCAATGTTAGAAGTGTGACAGGCGTCTCGATCCTGACACAGAGATGAACGTACTCATTCCCTGGCGCGAACGAAAGACAACTCGCGTGCGCCGGCACGCGAGCAACATCGACACCCGTATACCGGTCTGTCAGCCGGCGAGCAGGATCTCGATCGCGCGCGGGAGCGGGATCGCAAGCGGCGTCAGGCCCTGTTCGACCAGAAAACGCAGTTCATTCCTGGACAGCACATCCGGCTCCACGATGGCGTAATGAACACCGGCCGAGCGCTTGGTGAGCTGCCGCGCATAAGTTCGCAGCAGCTGATCGTTGAATCGGCAGCCGATGAAGAGAAGGCTTCGGCCACTGCGCCGCTCTTTCACCACATCGGGGATCGGCGTCTGAATGTCGATCTCGGTCAGGACCTCGACATAGTCGGCGTCAGAGATCAGGAAGTTCCTTGCGGGCAACACGCCGCCGTGCGGCTTATAGAGGACCGTGCTCCAGCTCTGCGCCGCATCATGGTCGACCTCTCTGCCCGCTGCATCATAGAAGCGATACCAGCGGTCCTCGCCGAGGCCGGCGCGGGTGATACCCTGCACCTCACCCCATCCCTCGCGCCTGCCAAGCGCCGCCCGCATCGCACCGTCATACCAGGTATCGACGATGACAGGCAGGGGCAGCGCGGCGAGATGATGATGCAGCGGCGTCGGCTCGACCGGTGCCGCAAAGGCCAGCGCCATCAACGCCGTCACGGTGGAGCGATGCTTGTTGCTCTCGATGTGCTGCGCAGACGCCCAGATGTTGCCCTTGGCCCGGCGCGGCAGCGCGACCTTGCTGGCGAAGAAAGCAGCCAAGGCGTCCGGCGTCATCGGCGCATCCGGTTTGGACACATCAGCGAGGCCAGGTCCGAGATAGGGAACAATGCTGGCGGCACGCAGCCTCCTCGCTATGTCAGTGAGAATCGCCTCCGCATCGGCCGCATTGACGAAGTCGATTTGCGCCATCGCCTTCATCGGCCGTCGCCGTCCTCGCCACGCTTCCTTGCATTGATCGTGATCGGCAGCCGCGTGTCGCTTGCCATCTCGGGTAGATCGAGCACCCAGCCATTGCCTATTCTGATCCAGCCACCCCACAGCGTCTCGCGCTCCGATTCCACAATCGGCTCCTCGAGATCTTTTTTCGGCACATAGATCGACAGGCCCTCCGGAGAGCGGCGGATCATGACTTTCATGAGATCAACTCGTGCATTGGGGCGAAGCGCTGGCGGGATTGGGAGGCTCTTGTGACATGGCACGCAGGTTGGCGAGGATGCCCGACAGTACGCGGACGACCTGATCGACTTCATCGGCCGTAGTTTCACGCGAGAGGGAAAAGCGCACCGCGCCGCGCAGGCTCCTTGCCGGCACGTTCATGGCGCGCAGCACATGCGATGGCTCCATTGACCCCGAGTTGCAAGCTGATCCGAGCGAAGCGGCAATGCCCGCTCGGTTGAGATGGTGGACGATTGCTTCGCCTTCGAGATCTTCGAAGGCGATGTTGGCTATGTTCGGCAGGCGGTTGCTGACATCACCGAGCGCGATGCAGTGGCCGGTGTGCAAAATCGCCTGCTCCAGGCGATCGCGCAACGCGGCAATGCGAACACGCTCCGGCTCGAGCCCCTCTGCGGCAAGCTCTGCAGCTTTTCCAAGACCGATGATGCCGGGGATGTTCTCGGTTCCGCCGCGGCGCCGTCGCTCCTGTGCTCCACCCCAGATCAGCGGCCTGAATTTCGTGCCTTGTCGCAAATAAAGCGCGCCGATGCCCTTGGGGCCGTGCAGCTTGTGCGCGGATAGCGAGAGCATGTCGATAGCACTGTCCTTCAGGTCGATGGGCAGCCTGCCTATGGCCTGCACCGCATCGGTGTGAAACAGCGCACCTGCCGCACGCGCCAACCCGGCCAGAAACTCCACCGGGAAAATCGTGCCGGTCTCGTTGTTGGCCCACATAACGGACGCAATCGCCGTACGTGGTCCAAGCACCCAGCGAAACGCCTCGAGGTCGAGGCGGCCGCGCGAATCCACCGGGATCACATGCGTCTTGATGCCCGTTATCGCCAATTGCTCGACCAGCGTGAGGATAGCGGAATGCTCGACGGAGGTGGTGACGATCTCGTCGCGCCCTTGCTCGGTCGCGAGCGCAGAAAGGATGGCGGCGTTGTTGGACTCGGTCCCGCCGGAAGTGAAGATGATCTCATGATCGTGGGCGGCTCCCAGCAAACTCTGCAGGCTGCGGCGTGCCTTAGCCACCGCGCCCGCAACCTCGCTGCCGAAGGCGTGGGTGGACGAGGCATTACCGAACCGCTCCGTGAAGAACGGCAACATGGCTTGCAAGACACACGGATCCGTCCGCGTGGTGGCATTGTTGTCGAGATAGATCGGCACAAACGCCTCGCTCAATGGCGCGGATTGGCGACGCCGGCGACCGGGATCAGGCGAACGAATTCGCCGAGCCTTTGGATCAGCCGCGCCTGAATGCCTTCTGGCGTCGCGCTTGAAAGCTTGCAGAGCACGCAGGCACCGGTCAGCTTGACCGTGATCTTGCTGCCGTCGATCCCAACCAGCTGACAGTCTCCCCCGTCGCGTTGCAGATTGGGCCGAATCTCCTCGATCACGGCACGAATGAGTTGCTCGCGATCGGTCTCAACAACCGATGTTTGCTTCAGCTGTTCCGGTTCGACCAGCATGCTTTGATTTCTCTTTTCATCTGTTAAAGGATTTGCCGCAGGAGCAGCTCGAGCTCGCATTCGGGTTGTCGAAGGTGAAGCCCGAGCCCTCCAGCGCCACGACGAAATCGATCGTCGTGCCGGCGAGGTGCTCGTGGCTCTTATTGTCGACGAACACCTTGATGCCGTCGCGCTCGATCACGGTGTCGTCGGGCTTTGCCTCGTCGGCGAGGCCCATCTTGTATTTGAACCCGTCGCAGCCGCCGGCCTCGACCATGATGCGCAGGCCGCTCGTCGGCTGCGCCGAAGCCGAGATCGCGCTCTTGAGCGCGTTCACTGCATTGTCCGTCAGATTGATCATAGCTCACCGTTCATTTGCCCGCATCGGTTGCCTTGCGCATTGGCAAGTCGCATGCCAGCGCGCCAGAACTTGATAACGCTCGACTTTTTTTCAAATCGGCCTGCTGGCTTTGCAACGCGTGTCGGGTTCCTGACATGGCTGATGAGCGGTCGCGGCGCGATTGGGTGTTTCTTTTATGGATTCCACCAGTGAAGCGTTCCTCACGCGGCGGCAAACAATTTGCATCGCGTCTGCCGCCGGGGTGTCCGGCCATTGTCTTGGATCGAGGGATGATTTTTCATGACTGCAATCGAGAACACCGCGCTCGGCCGCTTGGAGAAGGAGGGCCGCCTGCTCAATGCCATATTCAAGGGTGGCACCACCAAACCGGGCCGGTTCGGGTTTCGCGGCGATATTGCGCTGCAATTCCAGGCCCAGGTCGCGGACGAGAAGCGGCCGCCCCACTATTCGATCGAACAGGTACTGACGGTCGTGCACGAAGGCGAAAGTACCATTCCGGCCCTGGCCGGCTATCTGCACTGCTTCGCTTATCTTGCCGATGTCGCAAACGTCCTTGAGGGTGCGCTAAGCCCTGACGGCAGCTACTTCATGTTTTGCAACAACATAGACCTGTTGGCGAAATACCGAGTCAAGCTCGGTGATATCACCTTCAACGTGCTGCCGTGCGATGAATCCACCGTTTGGAAGGAGATGATGGACCTGGTCGGGGTCGACAAGAATGACATCAAGAAGCTCGATGCGCCCGGCAAGCTCGACTACCTGCTCGACGCGGCCACGAATGTCGATGCGTCCTATGACGAGATTTCTTACGAAGACGGGCTGAAGAGGATGGAGCCCGTGAAAAACCGCAACGAGAACCGGCCGGTCTGAGCGCCGGCTTCAGCTTTCCCCAGAGGAATTCTCCTCCTCGACAAGCCGCACGCCGGTCACGCAGATATCGCCGTCCAGCACCGTCAACGCGACCGGCGTGAGACTGCTGCCCTTGCATGGGCCGTCGACGCAGCGGCCGGTGCCGAGCTCGAAGGTAGAGCCATGCTTGCCGCACATCAGCCGGATGCCGCGGGGATCGAAAAACTGGTTGCGTTCCCAGTCCAGATTGACGCCATTGTGCGGGCATTTGTTGAGATATGCAAACACCCGCTTGCCCCAGCGCACCACGACAATGGGCCACGGCCTATGGCTGCCGTTTTCGTCGACGATCATGAGGTGGAACCCCATGGCGCGCTGGCTTGGAATATCGTTGAAGCCGCAGATCGCATAGGCGGTATTGGGCTGCGTCCGCAGCTCGTTCATGACAAGACAACCTTCAATTGATCATCCTGCGATCAACCCTGCAAGAATCGCGCAAAGTACCAGATGGCCGCCCCAGCCTTTCTTGGGAGTCCGGGGCGCTGTCGCAAGACCACAACTAATTGCGACCGGTGCACGATCGACGGATTCGCGCTGTGCGGCCGTCCGAAGGTGGAGGTCACACGTTCGAATCGTGTCGCGTGCGCCACTTGCGAACAAAACTGGGCACTCCAGAAGGAGCAGTTCCCCCATGACGAGCCGCCCCAGAACCGTCTTCCGGCCAATGATCCGGATCTCCGCATCATCCACCTCCACCTGATAGATCACGGATCGGATATAGGCACGCCGGAACGGCGTCTCGCCCGTGAGGACATTAGCCCGCATGGCGTCGGTGAAGGCGGCAATTTTTTCTTCCGTAATCTTGGTGTCAGGGCGCATCTCGGCAACGGCCCGGTCGAACGCGACCTGCGCGATGTCCCGCTCTGTCTTTACCGCGGCGATCATCGTCCGGTCCGCGCCCACGATCGAGCAGGCCCGCCGTTCCGACAGGCTCATGACGGCCTGCAGATGCGCCACCGCAGCGCGCTTGGCGGTGGGCCCTACCATTTTTTTGAAAGCAACTCGCGAAGGGCGGCCGCATCGAGCATCTGCTCCGCCAGAAGCTTCTTCAGCTTCGCGTTCTCCTCTTTTAAGGCCCTCAGCCGCTTGGCCTCAGAGACGTCCATGCCGCCGAATTTGGCTTTCCAATTGTAGATCGTCGCCTCGGAAACACCGTGCTTGCGAGCCAGGTCGGCCGTCTTCGCTCCAGCCTCATGCTCCTTCAATACCGCGATAATCTGCTCTTCCGTGAACCTTGCTCGCTTCATTCGTCCGTCCTTCTGCGGGCCGGACTCTAACTCCTTCTGGAGGAAACGCGCAGTGGCAGGTCACAGTATCTGGTCTTCATCGACGCCTACGCCCGCGTGCATCGCCGGCCATCTGCCGAGTGAGAGATGCAACGGCACTTCGGGGTATCCCCGCCTTCCGTTCACCAGATGGTATTGATCCTCTAACGCGCGGGCCTCATCAGGCGCCAGCCCGGCTTGCTCCGCAGCATCGAAGTGCTGGTCCCTCTCGAGCAGCTACCCGCGTTGGAATCTCGAACCAATCAATCAAAACCTCTGGTCTAGCCGCAGGACCTGCAGCATCAGCCTCGTGGCGGAGGGTATCGAGACAACCAACCAGCTCGAATATTGCGCCAGATCGATTGCGACGAAGTTCACGCTACCTGATCGGCCGGCCGGTGCCAGCCGCCCAGGTTGCGGCCTGCTCGATGCGAAGAAAACGCACGCGGCGTAGCGTAGGCGGGCCAGGCGAGTGAGCTATGTCGCATCCGCCCGATGCAGCGTGTCGACCGTGATCGTGCCGCGGGCGCGCGAGACGCAGGCGCAGATCTTTCGGTTTTCGCGCTTCTGGTGATCGCTGAAGAAGACATCGCGATGGTCGATCTCGCCGTCGAAGGCGACGACGTCGATGGCGCAAACGCCGCACTCGCCCCGGCGACAATCGCTCATCACCTCGTGGCCGGCGTCGTTGAGCACCTCGAGCAGCGAGCGGTCGCGCGGGATCTCGATCTCGGTGCCTTCGTCCTTGAGCCGCACCCGGAACGCTTGGGTCGGCAGCAGGCCGCTCGAGCCGAAAGTCTCGTAACGGAAGTCATCGAGCGCACGGCCGGCACCGCACCATGCATGCCGCGCGGCGTCCAACATCCGCATTGGACCGCAGCACAGCGCCATGGTCTCCGCCGGAAGCGAGGCGAACAGCGCGTCCAGGTCGAGACGGCGGCCCTCGTCGCCGGCGAGGACGATAAGGCGATCATCGAGCAGAGCCTTAAGCGCATCAAGATAAGCCGCGTCATTGCGCGAGCGCACAGCATAATGCAGCGTGACGTCGGCGCCGCGGCGGGCCAGCGCCTGCGCAGCACCGACGATCGGCGTGACACCAATGCCGCCCGCGATCAAGCAATAATGCTGCCTCGTCCAGTCGAGGTGAACCAGCGAGCTCGGCAGGGTAATGCTGATCCGCGCGCCTGGCGCCAGCGACCACATATAGCGTGAGCCGCCGCGCGAATCCGCTGCGCGGCGGACGGCAATCCGATAGCCCAACCGATCGGCTTCGCCGACAAGTGAATAAGAACGCGTCTGCGGCCGACCGTCGATGCTGACGCCGACCTCGACGTGACTGCCGAACGGATAGGAGGCGATCGCAATGCCGTCCGGGCGCAGCAGGAATTCACGAATGCTAGGCGTGAGGTCACGCGTGGCGACGACAGTTGCTTGTGTCCAGGTTTCGATGAAGCGCATCGGAGTCTCCGCTTACTCGGCCGCAGCCGACTTGACCAACGCGAGTGCCTGCAGCAGATGGGTGCGATTGCGCAATACCAGCCGCAGGTTGCGCACGGCGAGGCGTGCATGCTCGCGCATGATTGCTTCTGCACGCGCCCCCTCGCGGTTCTCAATAGCCTCGACCGCGACCCGATGATGGTCCTGCGCGATTAGCAGGATCTGATTGGCCTCAGGCAGCCGCGACTGCGCCATCACGAAGCCGCTGGGGGAAGCAAAGGGCAACGCGCAGGCGCGGTCGAGCTGCCGCATCAAGGGCGGGCTGCGCGACAATTCGGTCAGCAGTGCATGGAAGCGCGCGTTCAGTGTGACGTAGGCGGAGAAGGCCTCGACCGAGATCGGATCCTGGCGCACCAGCAGGTCGATCTCACTGAGGCTTTCCTTCAGCGGTTCGAGATCGCGCGAGGAGACGCCGCGTTCGGCCGCGAAACGCGCGGCCAGCCCCTCCAGCGTGCCGCGCAGCTCGATGGCATCAAGGATGTCGCGCTCGGAAAAGGCTTTCACCCTGAAGCCGCCGGAGGGAATCGCTTCCAGCAAACCTTCCTCCTCCAGCCGCACCAGCGCCATGCGCACTGGCGTGCGCGAGACGCCGGTGGTTTCGACCGCCTGAAATTCGGAGATACGCGCGCCGGGGCGTAAACCGCCCGATAAGATCAGGTCGCGCAGCGCAAGCTGCGCGCGCACGGTCTGCGAGACGGAGCGGTCGGCGTCGCGCTCCGCCATGGTCTACTCCGCGGCCAGCCGTTGCGGCGGATTTTCCTTCGCCACCATGCGGTCGATCAGCCGCCGCGCCCACATCGCGCCGGCATCGATGTTGAGGTTGTAGAACACGCGATCCGGATTCTCGTCCATGGCGCGCTGCTGCGCCTCCAGGATGATCTCGTCCTCACGAAAGATGCCCGCGACGCCTTCACGGATTTCCGTGGTCAAGCGCTGCTCGTTGAGGCGGTGATTGCGGACAAAGGCCCAGAAATAGTGGCAGGTCTTTTCCGTCTCCGGCGTAATCGTGTTGAGCACATAGCCATTCACACCCTGCGACCGGTCGCCTTCCGGTGCGCCTGTCCCGACCGGCGCCACCCCGACATCGATGTTGACGGTGCACGGCGCCTCGAACCGGATGATCTGCCAGCGGTCGACCGGCCCGGGCTTGCCCAGCTGTTTGGCCCAGAATGGCGGCGGCTCCACCCCTTTCATCCAGCGCGTCACCGTGACCGTCTTCTCGCCATGCGTGACATCAAACGGCGCCTCGGCAATCGCCGCATTGCCGATGCTCGAGCCATGCACAAAGGTCTCGTGGGTGAGGTCCATCAGGTTGTCGACCACGAGCTGGTAGTCGCATTTGACGTGAATGGTCTTGCCGTCGCCAGCCCAGGCTGGATCGTTATTCCAGTGCATGTCCGGCACCAGCGCGGGATCAGTCAGCGCCGGATCGCCCATCCAGAGCCAGACGAAGCGATGCCGTTCGACGACGGGGTAGGCACGCACGCAGGCCGACGGATTGATCGTCTCCTGCGAGGGCATAAAGGTGCAGCGGCCCTGCGCATTGTACTTCAGGCCATGATAGCCGCAGACCACGGTGTCGTCTTCGAGCCATCCCTTCGATAGTGGCACCAGGCGGTGCCAACAGGCATCCTCAAGGGCTGCGACCTCGCCATCGCTCTTCCGGTACATCACGACGTGCTTGCCGCAGATCGTGCGCGGCAAGAGTTCATGTTTGACCTCCGCGTCCCAAGCGGCCGCGTACCAGGCATTCTTGGGAAAGGGTTTTGGCATGAGATCCTGTCCTCCCTTGGGGATTGATATTGTATGCCATATGTATACAGTGTGGCGCCAACGCGGCAACATCTGGCGATTTTTCCTAGATCTGAAGAGATTCTTGTATACGATTCTGGTAACGCGGTGCACGATCTGCGGGATCTCCCGACGACGCGATCGCGCCTAAGGCGGACTGAAGAGCCAACAGCCTTTCGCAGGCATTTCCGCAGCGCCTGTGGCGCGTAGTCCGGCCATTTGGGCTGGAAGTCGGCGATCTTCTGGAGGAACGCTTGGTGTCCGCCCGCTGCACTGGCGCGCAATCGCGATTGATCATCGGGGCAGACGCCTACTTAGCCGCGTCTTTGATGGGCAAGTCTGCCCGATCGACCTCGCGCACACCGTGTACCGAAAGTCATATCCTAGCTCCGATGAACCCATTTTTATGCAGCTCAGCGCATAATGACCGTTTATGCGTCATATCCGATATTCTGGCTTTATCGCACTCAGCACATATTTCGGTCGGAGTAAAAGAAATGACCGACCTCGGGCGCACACCGAACCAGATTGGCAACCTGATCCGCCGCACCCGTAAGAAGCGGGGGCTCAGCCAATCGCAGGTCGGCGCGCGGGCGGGCCTCCGCCAGGAGACAATCTCGCTCATCGAAACTGGCCATCCGGCGGCCAAGCTCGATACCATCCTTGCGGTACTCGCGGCCCTGGACCTTGAGTTCCGGATCTCCCCCGCACCAAAGGCACAACCGCCGACCTTGAGGACATTTTCTGATGCCCCGGCGTCCTCGCCATGAGCCGCTGTGCGTGCTCCTCAACAACCGCCTTGTCGGCCGGCAAGGCGGCGACTGCCTATTGCATTCCGGTATGAGGCTGACTGGCTCGGATGAGAACATGCCCTGCCCGTCTCGTCGTCGCTGCCGCTGCGGGAGGATGCCTTTCGCGGCGAAGCCGTCAAGGCCGTCTTCGATAATCTCCTCCCCGATTCCGATGCGCTCCGTCGGCGAGTAGCGCAAGAGGTCGGCGCTGCCGGGAGCGACGCCTACAGTCTGCTCGCCGCTATTGGCCCGGGACTGCGTCGGCGCCCTGCAGTTCGTTGCCGACGATGACGATCATCATGATGATGATCACCATGGCGATGGTCATACCATCGCCGGCGAGGTCGTCGATGAGGAAGCGATTGAAAAGCTCCTCAACGGGCTTGCCCAGGCTCCGCTCGGACTTAAGCGCGACGATCATTTCCGGATTTCCGTGGCAGGAGCGCAGGAGAAAACGGCGCTGCTGCGGTACGGCGGCAAGTGGCTCAAGCCGTACGGCACGACGCCGACGAGCCATATTTTCAAAACGCAGATCGGGGAGCTGCCCAACGGCATCGACCTTTCGAACAGCGTCGAAAACGAATATTACTGCCTCAGACTTGCCGCCGCCTCCGGCCTGCCGGTGAACCATGCCGAGATTGTGACTTTCGGTAAGACCACGGCGCTCGTCATCGAGCGCTTCGACCGGCGGTGGACGAAGGATGGCCGCCTACTCCGCCTGCCACAGGAGGACTGCTGTCAGGCCCTATCGGTCCCGCCGACGCGCAAATATCAGAGCGGTGGTGGCCCCGGGATGGTGAAGCTTCTTGATCTGCTCAAAGGCGGCGACACGCCCGCTGAGGATCAGGCGACGCTGCTCAGAGCGCAAATCTTCTTTTGGCTGATTGGCGCGACCGATGGCCATGCGAAGAATTTGAGCATCTTCATTACACCCGGAGGTCGCTACCATCTGACACCACTCTACGACGTGCTCACGGCACAGCCGAGTCTGGACACCGGTCAGATTCAGTGCAAGCAGATGAAGCTCGCAATGTCGGCAGGGACAAACAATCACTACAGGATTGCCGAAGTACAGGGCCGGCATTTCTTGCAGACGGGCGAAGCGGAGGGCGTCCCGAAAAAGCTCGTACAGGAATCAATCGAATGCATCGCATCTACCGCTGAAGCTGCGCTCGCTAAAATCGAAAACGAGCTGCCAAAAGGTTTTCCCGAGGCAATCCATAATTCGGTGAAAACGGCGGCAATGCAGCGCCTGCATTCATTGAAAGTGCAATAGCAAACAGAAAACGGTTGCTGCCGGGGCGAACTGGATTTGCGCCGTTCGAATTTATGGCTTCCGTCCGCACCGGCGCGCCGTTGACGGGTCGTCGAAACGAAGGACCTGCTGGAATAGACTCTGCGGCACCGCCCGGAATAGCACCGCGGGGTGCCTGCGCCGCGACCTCCTCGGAACAGCTTGGCATTCAACCCGAATGGCTAGAGAGTGGGTTATCAAGCAAGCCAATTTTTGCGAACTTTTGATGGTCCAGATGAAGACGCCCCTCGGCACCCGCCGTGCGAATGGGAACGCGTCAGACCTACGAAGCGCTCAGGGATCAGATCTTGGGGCGCCTGTACGGCGCCGATGGCCTGCTGTCATCGTCCCGCGCCCTGGCCGGCGAACTCGGCGTATCACGCGGTACGGTGCCCGTCGCCTATGAACAACTCGCGGCGGAAGGCTCCTTGAGATCCGCCACGGCGCCCGCCCGGGCCTTGCACAAGCTGTTGTCGAGCGGGGGCGCGTGCGCGCTACGTCGCGGCCGTCGTCACGGAAGGCGCGGCTATCGATATACGGCGAGCGATTAATACAGCTCGCGCCGGGCTCGGAGGAACAACCACGCAAGCTCTTCGCAGACTGCGATCAAATCATCATCGTGAATGGTTCGCAGCAAGGGCTCGATTTGTGTGCGCGACTGCTGCTCGACCCCGGCGATCGGTTCGCCATGGAAGATCCCGGCCACCTGATGGCGAGGCACGTCTTCTCTGCCACCGGAGCTGCCGCGGTGCCGATTCCGGTCGACATCGACAGACTGGAGACGGAGCAGCTTGCAAAGTCCCAAGCGCGGCTCGCGTACGTGACGCCGCCGCATCGAGAACGTCATCTATCTTGGACCGTCTCCAATAAGCTCTCGCCGACGCCGAGGATCGGCTATCTATTGGTGCCCTCTGAAATTCAGTCCCTGTTCGCCACGGCCAAGCAGATCATGGACAGACACACGCCGCTGGTCGAGCAGGAAGCGCTCGCTACGATGTTCGAGACGGGTGCGTACGACGGGCATGTCAACCGCGTCCGACGGCGCAACGGCGAGCGCCGGCAAATCCTGCTCGATGCCTTGCGCCGCAGATGTGGCGACCGAATCCAAATCGATGGCGCCGCGGCCGGCTTGCATGTGGTGGTCTGGTTTCGCGATCTGACCCAAACGTCCGAACCAGCGTTGATCAAAGCTGCTCGCGTCAAGGGCGTGGGCATCTATCCAGTCGCCCCCCTCTTCGATCAAACGTCATCCGGGCCGCCGGTGCCAGCCGGACAATATCGGGCTCGTCATGGGTTACGCCGCGCTGGAAACCGCGCCAGATCGAGCGCGGCTGTCAGCTTCTGGCTCAAGCCGTCGATCAGCTTCGTTCGCGGCGATTGTCATAGCCGCATGCCCCTACAGCTAGACGAGCAAAATCAGCGATAACTGGCAGTTTCAATCTTGCCAGGCTGGGTCTATGTCAGGGCTGAGAACGGAGAACCGACATGTATGTGCCCCCCGCCTTCAAAGATGACGAAGTCGAAAGCATCCTAGCGACCATCCGATCCGCCGGCCTCGCCAACCTGGTCACGGCCACCGCGGACGGGCCGCTTGCGACACCCTTGCCGCTCTTCCTCGAGGAGACCGAAGGACAGCACGGAGTTCTGTACGGGCACTTGGCGAAGAGCAATCCGCAATGGCGAGCGGCCTCGAACGGCGAGGCTCTGGCGATCTTCATGGGCCCGGAGGCCTACGTGACGCCCTCATGGTATGCCACCAAGCAAGAAACCGGGAAGGTGGTGCCGACATGGAATTACATCGCCGTCCACGCGTACGGGCCGGTCGAGTTCTTCCAGGAGCCCGAACGTATGCTCGAGGTGGTCACACGGCTGACGAACGTCCATGAGACGTCGCGTACGAACCCTTGGGCTGTCAGCGACGCACCCGCTGATTTCATCGCCGCGCAACTGCGCGGTATCGTTGGGGTGCGCATTCCGGTCACCAGGTTCGAGGGCAAGCGCAAGATGAGTCAAAATCGGCCCGAGGCAGACCGCATCGGCGTCGCCGCTGGCCTTGCTGCGAGCGAAAAACCGCAGGATCGGGAAGTGGCTCCCCTCATTCCGATTCAGGCCTAGAGGTCATGTGGTCCCGCTCTATCTTTTTGCTTGAGCATGATCGTTTCGGAAAACCGGCGCCCACTTTTCCGGATCATGCTCTAAAGGCGAGCGCAAGAGCGCTGGGTGTCGAACTCAATCGATCGCATAGAACGCTTCCCGAATGGGATTCGAGATCGGGCCGGAGCCAATAATCGCCGTCTGGGTCATTACTAGGCCGACGACGCGGTTTGCCGGATCGATCCAAAACTGCGTGCCATAGATGCCGCCCCACCCGTAGCTGCCGGCCGGAAGGCGGCTCTTGGCTGCAGCCGGATCGATCACGATCCCAAAGCCCAGCGTGAAGCCCCAACCCGGCCCGCGAAGCGTCGGCATGTTGCCGGTCGCGTTCTGCGTCATCTGCCGCACCGTTTCCGCGCGGAGCACCCGCACGCCGTCGAGTTCGCCTTCGTTCAGCAGCATTTGCAGGACCCGCGCGTAGTCCCCGATAGTGCCGCTCATGCCGGCGCCGCCAGAGTGATAGGCGGTCAGTGAGAAGGCGCGGTTCGGGTCGAAATCGGCGGTGCCCTTGGTTGGAGGGAACGGCACAGCCTCAGGTGCCATCACCGGAACGTAGCCCGTGCCGAGTGCGCCCGTGACCTGTGCGGGCCGTGTCACCTGCACGAACCGTGAGTGCATGGTCTCAGGTGCGTTGAACACAAAGCTCTCAATGCGCAGAGGTCTTGCGATGCGCTCGATTACAAAAGCTCCCAGGCTGGCTCCCGTCACCTTCTCGATGACAGGCCCGAGCACGTCAGTGGCCAGCGAGTATTCCCAGCCTGTACCAGGCTGATAGCCAAGCGGAACAGAGGCGAGACGCTGCATCGCTTCGGCTGTGGTTACCTCGCCCTGATCTAGCCCGTCGGTCACGCGCGCTTCGCGGTATGCATTAACGAGTCGGGGATTATTAATGAAGTTATAGGAGAATCCGGCCGTATGGGTCAGCAGTTCGCGAATTGTCGGCGGCCTGCTCGCAGGACCCTCAGTGCCGTCAGGACCGCGCACCTGCAACTTGGCGAACTCGGGCAGGAAACGGCTGACCGGATCGTCCAGGCCGATCCTGCCCTGCTCGACAAGGATCATCGCTGCCACCGAGGTGACAGCCTTGGTCATTGAGGCGAGGCGGAATATGTCGTTCTCGCCGATCGCACGGCGCTCCCCACCTTGCGAATGCCGACGCTGCGGCTGTAGACCGGGCGGCCATTCTGAAGGATCTGCACCACAATACCCGGAGTACTGCAGCCTTCGACCAATTCCTTAAGGGTTTGATGAAGCTTCGCATTGCGCGCTTCGGGCGAAAAGGCCAGCGCCACCGGGGTGGCAAGGAGCGCGAACGCTACCAGTCCCGCCCCGAGCACACCGATCACAAGACGACGTGAGATCATGATGTTCCTCCCGTAGAGCTGTTCTGAGCATTCTTCGCGACAGCGGAATGAAGTTATTGAGGCTGCCGGTATCCGATCCATAGTAGCGCAGACATTTCGAGCCATCCGAACCCCATACTTGCGGCCGACGAAGACATGATTCTTTCTGGGGACGGGGCGACTCAGCATCCGCAAGCTGGTGGGAATGCGCCCGGCGCCAAGTGGGTCTATCCCCGAGCGCAGTTCATGGCTTCGCCGCCCAACTCCCGCTTGCTCGCGGCAAAAGGCGGACAGAGCTCGCTCTCAAGCGGCTTGCGTTGCGGCGGTTTGGTGAGTTTGGCAGTTGGTCGGACAAACCCGGGCGCAGGCGCCGCAACCGACACAAGCGCCTTGGTCATTCATCACCATAATCTTCTTCTCGATCTCATCGTCTTCGTCGTCGTCCAGATCGACAAGATCGCCCTCCTCGTTGATGCCCTTCAAGGTCATGACGTCGCGACCGCAGACCTTGAAACAGCGGCCACAGCCGATGCACTTCTTGGCATCAATCGACATCAGGTACTCCGGTGTCCAGTCACGGCCGTCGCGCGTTGCAAATGACATGATCGGATACCTTCTAGGCCCTTTCCAGCGCCTTGAGGTCCTCGCGCTTGCGCTCGAGTTCGGCAAAGGCATCGTGCGCCTTCTGCGCCACCGCCATGATCGAGGTCCAGTTGACGGGCAATTCCTCCGAGAGGTCGTGCAGATCCATCTTGGCCTGCGTCGCCTTGGCCGATAGCTTTTTTATTTCTGCTTTTACGATTTCAAGATCGCTCATGAGCTGCCCTCAATAGTTCGCAACGTCAGGAAATTTCCGGATCATCTTGATGCCGCCTTTGACGTATTTGTCACCCTCGGCGGCGAGCTTTGCGAGATTGTCGAAGCCGAAGCGATGCACATCGCGCAGCTGCTTGTTCACCACGATTAGACGGCCGCCGATCAACACCATGCGACCAAAGCCTTCATGGTGCATCTTCAGCATCGCCTGGATCATCACACCCGTCGCTTTCTCGATTGAGAGCGCGACCGCATTGAAGAACAGCTCCAGCCGCCAAACCACATCCGGATCTGGATCGCCAACGATCGGCAGCGCGCGCCGCTTTTCCTTATCCAGAATATACGGTTCGAGCAGATCGAGATCGCTCTTGCCGTCCCAGGCGCCATGAATGTCCTGGGCGCGCCAAATCTTAACCAGTTCTCTCACGAATGGCGCATCGAGCGTGTTCTCTGGTTGCACGATATCTGCAGCCGCAGTCATGGCCGTCCTCATTCTTCGAAATCGAGCGTTCGGTGCTGGTCCTTCGCCAGCGCCTTGCGCAGCCAGGGCGGCGGCGTACCCTTGAGCACGCGCTCGAGCTTCTCGACCAGGGCGAGGATGTTCTCGGGCTGCCCCACCTTGATGGGATGTATATTGTTGGCCACCACGCGGGCGGCACCGGAGCCGCCGATAGCAGCGACATAGAGGATGGCGCAATTCTTGATCGCCTCGATCTTGGGCGCGAGCTTGTCCTCGTTGCCGTCCTCCTTGAGATCGCCGTCGAACTGGACCGCCTTCAGGAATACGTGCCCGCCCGGCCCAACATCATAGATGGCGATGTTCTTGGCCCAGCCAAAATGCGCATCGACGCGCCTCAAGTCCTGGGTAGCGAATGCGACCTTCATGCAATTGACCTCTCTGCTGCGTCGATGACGCTGAGGCCATCCGGCCTCAAGGGCCGACTCGAGGTCCGCCAGCTGTCGGGCGTCGGCTGGTGATTTTCCTCGCGGTCGGCGATCACGAGATTGGCGATATTGAAGATCAGATCGCGCGTGCCGCGATAGCCGACGGATAGCTGGTGTCCCGCGCCGATCCGATCGAACATCGGAAATCCCGCGCGGTAAAATGGAATCTTCAGCCGCGCCGCCGCTTGGCGGCCATGCGAATGCGTAATCAGCAGATCGCACCCCCTCGTCCTAGCAAGCTCTTCCAGATCCTCAAGATCGCCGATGAGCACCTCCTTGGTCTCGATCCGCTCCAGCACCGGGGACTGCGTGGTTGTCACGGCCGCGGTGACCTGCGCACCCATCTCGTGCAGCATGCTGGATAGGTCGAACAAGAGGTCTGGCTCGGCACCTATCGCAAGCTTGCGGCCGCCGATATGGAAATGCGCGTCCAGCATCGCGTCTGCCAGCTGCCCGCGCTGGCGGCGATATTTTGCTGGCACAGGGCGGCCGCTGATCTCGCTCAGGAAAGCAATGAATTCATCGTTGGGGGTCAGGCCGCAGAGCCGCTCGAACAGGCGAAACGGCACCCCGGTCTTGGCCTGCATGGCTTCTGCCGCCCGTCGCACCTGCGCACCAATCGCAATGGTCCAGCTGGACCGGCCCATGCTCGCGACTTCGTCAACCCCGATGCCGCCAATGCTCGTCGGCGTAAACTCGTCCGGGATATGTCCGTCCAGCGATCCCGCAAGATCAGGCAGGAAGGATGGCTTCAGACCGAAATCCTCCAGGATGGTTCTCAGTTCGTCGAGGTCACCCGGCGTCAGATGACATCCGGGGAGAACATTCACCCGCGCGGGATCAAGCTCTGCCTCGGCCAGCGGCGCCTCCGTCAGCACCTCGACGAGGCGTGCCACCGTCTTTTCCCAGCCGTCCTGGAAGGCATCCTTGAAATCAGGCGTCGAGACAAAGATCAAAGGAAAATTGGCGAGCTGCGGATGTTGCTCGCGGATCAGCTTGATGTAGGTGTCGACATCATCGCCATTGGTTTCGGTGACCCCGGTCGAGCAGATCCCAATGATCTCCGGCTTGGCGCGATTATAGATGTTGAGGATAGCCTGCTCGACATTTTCATAACCGCCGAGCACGGTCGCCACCTCGCTCATCGCAGTCGTCTGCAGCGGCACCGCCTCCTTGAAATGCCGCACGAACAGCGTGAGCCCAAAGGACGTGCAACCTTGCGAGCCGTGCAAAAGCGGCATCGCCCCACGCAGGCCCATGAAGGCGAATGCGCCGCCGATCGGCTGACTGATCTTGAGCGGGTTGACCGCGCACGCCTTCGTCGGCGTGGTAACAATGGCCATGACTTGTCCTATTCCGCGGCCCGCAGCATGGCAGGCGGCGAGGAAACCGGCATGGTGGCTAGGACGTCCTCGATGCGCCTCTTGCAGCAGCCACCGAACGCGTCGGTGTGCTGGCGGACTGCCTCGACGCTGGCGAGGCCATGCGAGCGGATCGCATCCTCGAGGGTGCCGAGATCGACGTCCTTGCAGAAGCAAACCTTTTTCGAGCGCCGGGTCGTCTGCGGATCGGCGGCGATCTTGGCGGCCTGCGCACCAATCTGCGTGATCGCCTTGGTCTGCCGGCTCTTGGCCACCTTGTCCCACGGCACCGGCCGACGCAGCTGCTCCCAGATCGGGTTGAACAGCGCCTTGTCGATCTCCTCAACCAGCTTCACCATACCGACATAGCCCATGTAGGCGTGGCAGCGCTCCTGGTTGATATCGAGCCAGGGCATCGCTGCCTTGAGCGCAACAAATTGCGATTTGCCACCCGAGAGCATGATGTCCGCTTTTGCGTGCCTCAGCATTTTGTATATCTCGCGCGGCGTCATGTCCTCAATCATATGGGCATCCTGCCCCATCAGCTTCTTGATGCGCTCCTTGTCCTGCTTGGTGGATTTCTTGACGCTGGTGCCGACCAGCTCGAGCCCCGCCTCCTGCAGCGCAGCCACCACGGACCAGGACTTGACACCGCCGGTGATCAGTAACGCCCTCTTCCCGGCAAAGCGCGGCTTGTACGGCTCGATCGCGGCCCATGCGCGCGCCTCCTCCCGCGCGATCACCGTCTCGGTGCGCCCGATCAGTTCGGAAGGCGCGCCGCGTTCGACCAACAGCCGCGCGATCTCGCGTAGCGAACGGCTAGAATCCTGGATGCCGTAGAACGATCCCTCGAAGAACGGAATGCGGTAGCGCTCCTCCATCTTGCGCGCAACGTTGATCATCGCCTTCGAACATACCAGCATGGCAGCGCGCGCCCGGTGCGAAGAGGCAACTTCGCGATATTTGCCATCGCCGGAGATGCAGGAGAGGATGCGGATGCCGAGCTCGTCAAGCAGCGGCTTAACCTGCCAGAGCTCGCCGGACAGATTGTATTCCCCGATCAAGTTGATGTCGAAGGGCGTGGTGTAGTCCGGCTCTTGCGTGCCGATGACATGCTCGAGCAAGGCCTCGCCGGCGAGCTTGTTGCCGAGGTTCTTGGGGCCAACGAAGCCCGGCGAATTGACGGGAATGACCGGTTTGCGCAGCTTTTGCGAAGCCGCCTTACAGACCGCATTGATGTCGTCGCCGATCATGGCGGGGACGCAGGTCTGATAAACAAAGATGGCAGGCGGGTCGTACTTGCTGATGATCTCCTTGATTGCCTTGTAGAGACGCTTCTCGCCCCCAAATACGATATCGGTTTCGCTCATATCAGTGGTGAAGCCGGTGCGCCAGATGCTGGCACCAGAGGAAGCCGCACCGCGGTTGTCCCAGGAGTTCCCCTCACAGGCGATCGGACCGTGCACCAGATGGGCGACATCGGTAAAAGGCTGCAGCGCGATCTTTGCACCGTCGAAGGCGCAGCCGCCCGCGGCGCCGCCCGGCTGTAGCTGCTTGGTGCAGCCCTTCTTGCGCTGGGCAACCGACTTTCTGGCGTTCTTGGCGCAGCCCGGCTCATTAAAAATCACTTGGATCCTGGCCGATAGCGAACTCATCCGTCTTTCCTCTCAACAGAGCTTGTGCGCAACGATCAGCCCATCTGCGGCCATCGCCGACGTTTGGCGGCGATGGCGCGCATGGCGTTCCTCATCAGCGAATGATGTCGAAGCTATAGTCGGTCTTGCCGAGAACGTTGGTCTTCTTATCGATCTCGTCGAAGATCTTGTCGAGAATCTTCACCAGTACGTTCATGCCGCCCTGATAGCCCCACACCGGAGAGCGGTGATGGTGATGCCGATCAAAGATCGGAAAGCCGATCCGGATCAGCGGCGTGGCGGTGTCGCGCTCAAGATATTTGCCATACGTGTTGCCAATCAGGAAGTCGACCGGCTCGGTGAACAAGAGCGAGCGCATATGCCAGAGGTCTCGCCCCGGATACGCATGGCAGTTCCGTCCAAACGACGAACTCGCAAACAACGTCTGCATTTTTGCCTCCCAATCCTTGTTGCCGTTCGTCGACAGCACATGGATCGGCTCAGCGCCAAGCTCGAGCAGGAAGGCAGCCAACCCGTAGCAGAGGTCTGGATCGCCATAGATTGCGAATTTCTTGCCATGGATGTGCGCACTGGAGTCAGCCATCGCGTCGACCAAGCGACCGCGCTCTCGCGCCAATTCCTCGGGGATATCCTTGCCAGTGATGCGCGACAGCGCCATGAGGAACTCATCCGTTGCGGAGACGCCGACCGGATAATTGAACGCTACGACCTCATGGCCATGATCTGCGATGAACGGCAGCGTCTTTTCCGTGCACCACTGCTGCATGGAGATCGTTGCCTTAGCGTGAACCGCCTTCGCGGCGTCTTCCAGCGTGGTGCCGCCGTCATACATCCGGAACTCGCCGTCGGTTGGTGTATCAAACACATCGGAATTGTCGGCAAGAACGGTGTACTGGATTCCGATCAACTCAAAGATGCGCTTGATCTCACGGATGTTGCCGACGGTGTAGCCGTCAAAGCCGCCGATAAAGTTGATCTTCTCGTTGGGCACCCGCTCAAGCTTCGGCGTTGTTCCGGCCTTGCCGTCCCAGAAATGCTCCAGGATACCCTTGAGCGCATTATCATAGCCGGTGACGTGGCTGCCTACGAAGGCTGGCGTGTGCGCGAACGGCACATCGAAATCCGCTGGAACCGAGCCTTTTTCCTTGGACGTTTTGATGAAGGCGTTAAGGTCGTCTCCGATCACCTCCGCCATACAGGTCGTGGAGACCGCGATCATCTTGGGCTTGTACATATTGTAGCTGTTGGCGAGTCCATCGATCATGTTGTTCAGCCCGCCGAATACGGCAGCGTCCTCCGTCATCGACGAGGAGACGCAGGAGCTTGGTTCCTTGAAGTGCCGCGACAGATGGCTGCGGTAATAGGCCACGCAGCCCTGGGAGCCGTGCACGAAGGGCAGCGTGCCCTCAAAGCCAACGGAGGCGAACACCGCGCCTAGCGGCTGGCAGGCCTTGGCTGGGTTTATCGTCAGCGCTTCGCGCGCAAAATTTCTCTCGCGATATTCGGGTGTCTTCGCCCATTCCCTGATGCGTTCGACCTCCGCGGGATCGCGGGGATTCTCGAACATCTTCTTCTTATTGGCCAGCATCTGCTGGTATTCCGGTCCGCGGAACAGCTCGACGTGATCGAGCACGTGTTCTGCACTCTGCGCCATAGGTGGGATCCTTTCAAAAATCGTCATCAATATCAGCTCCGGCCCTCAGGCAGAGAGCCGGTCACTTTGCGTTATTCGGCAGCTAACAGTTTCGCCTTTTGGACATCCTTCCAGGGCGCCTTGGTCCTCTTCCAGATCGGCGAGTTGATGGCCATGTCCATGTCGCGCGCGAAGATCGCAAATCCGTCATAGCCATGATACGGACCCGAATAGTCCCAGGAGTGCATTTGGCGGAACGGCACGCCCATCTTCTGGAAGACATATTTTTCCTTGATCCCCGAGCCGACCAGGTCAGGCTGAACCTTCTCGACGAAGCGTTCGAACTCGTAGCCGGTGACGTCGTCGTAGATCAACGTGCCATCCTTGACGTAGTGCTGGGCGGTGCGCTGGTAGTCGTCATTATGGCCGAACTCGTAGCCGGTGCCGACGACCTCCATGCCGAGATCTTCATAGGCGCCGATCACGTGGCGCGGACGCAGTCCGCCAACGAACAGCATCACGCTCTTGCCTTCCAGGCGCGGGCGATATTTTGCGACCACCGCGTCCACCAGCGGCTGATATTTTACAATCACCCGCTCGGCACCCTCCTTGATCTTGTCGTCGAAAAAGCCGGCGATCTTGCGCAGCGACTCCACGATCTTAGAGGGCCCGAAGAAGTTGTATTCGCACCATGGAATCCCAAACTTCTCCTCCATGTGGCGTGAGATGTAGTTCATCGAGCGGTAGCAATGCAGCACATTAAGCTTCGCCTTCGGCGTCGCCTCGAGCTCGGCCAGAGAACCGTCGCCGGACCACTGCGCGATTACGCGCAGGCCCATTTCCTCCAGCAGGATTCGGGATGACCAGGCGTCGCCGCCGATATTGTAGTCGCCGATGATCGCGACATCGTAGGGAGTCGGCTCAAACGTCGGCTTGCCCTCGGGCGAGACCTTGTCAAACACCCAGTCGCGCACCGCGTCGTTGGCAATATGGTGGCCGAGCGACTGCGACACGCCGCGAAAGCCCTCGCAGCGGACCGGCACGATAGTCTTGCCGCCATATTCCTTCGACTTCGACCTGGAGACCGCCTCGATGTCGTCACCGATCAGGCCGATTGGGCATTCCGACTGGATGGTGATGCCGTTGTTGAGCGGGAACAGCTCCTGGATCTCGTCAATGATTTTGACGAGCTTCTTGTCGCCGCCGAACACGATATCCTTTTCCTGGAAATCGGAGGTGAATTGCAAGGTCACGAAACTATCGATGCCTGTCGTGCCAACGTAATAGTTACGCCGCGAGCCCCACGAGTACTGTCCACAGCCGACCGGACCGTGGCTAATGTGGATCATGTCCTTGATCGGGCCCCAGACCACACCCTTGGAACCCGCGTAGGCGCAACCGCGGATCGTCATCACGCCTGGGATCGATTTGAGATTGGACTTGACTCCGCAGTCCGACTTGCCGGCCTCGTGAACATTGAGGTGCTTGGCGCGCCGTTTCGCCGTCTTCTCCGGATAGATCTTCAGCACCTCCTCAATCAGCTCTTTGTTGCGGGCTTTGATTTCCGCGATGCTCTGGGTCGTGGCGAGACTCATGCTGATATCCTTCAGAAGGTTTCCTGTTGCGATGACGGCTCTCGACCAAGAGTTTGCAACGACCATGCCAGCCGCGGCGTGAACGCAAAAATCCACGCAGTTGGAAGCAGATAGCCACACTCGCGCGGCAGACCGGACTGTTGTTGCAAACCCGACATCGAACGTGTCCACGGACCTGCTCGTTTGATCCTGTTCGAAACAAAACAAGCCGGGCACGCATGGTTTTGCACCCGCGGATTTTCCACACAATCCCGCGAGAGTATTGCGATACTTGCCGGGGCCTACTGCCGGAAGCTATCTAACGAAGCGACCCAGCTGCAAGGCCGCGGCAGCCAATCTGGCTCACGGATCGTCGCGAAGCCCGACCGGTGCACACCTCGCCCGCGATGGTGCCTTGCGCGTGCCTCGCCGCCATCCTGCTATTGGGTCGACCAACCAGGGAAATCGTCGCGGCCGACGCGCGGGGGGTGTTCGAGCGCCTGAGCATCTCAAGCCACAGCGCCCGAACGATTTTCAGCTCCAGGATCTTACGTGTGCAGCCGAGGCCGAGGCTGCCCTAGCTGATACGCGTTGACGCAACTAACCTGATCCTCGACTCTGCCGAGAGACCCGCCCTGTGCTCGAGACGAACCGGCTCGTGAGCGCGAATGATGACGAAGCGGCGTGCGCCATGAACTCAAGCGGGTGTAGTAGAGATCATGAAGAAAACGCCAGCTCTGCCGCACATCCCGGCGTCGCCCGGATAGACCAGCGGCTCGCCGGTATGCGGTTGTCTGCGTCGTTCTTAATCAGCGTCAAGGAGCGGACGCACTCGCCGGCGGAGGCGTCCTGCGATATGAGGTTCGTGCATAGCAGTGGCAATTCGCGTATACACAACGCGCCTCATGGTTCTGGGCCCGTTCCTGCCCTCATGAGAACAGCTCCTGCGCCTTGACAAGGGCACCCGCCAGCGCATCGATCTCTTCATAGGTGTTGTAGAGGGCGAACGAAGCGCGGCACGTTGCTGGCGCGCCAAACCGCTCGAGCAGCGGCATCGCGCAATGGGTCCCGGCGCGCACCGCCACGCCTGCACGATCGATGACGGTGGCAAAATCGTGCGCATGCGCGACTTTCATATCGAAGGAGATGATTGCGCCCTTCTCTGCCGCCGTTCCAATAATGCGTAAGGAATTGATGCCGCGCAGCTTCTCCTGCGCATAAGCAAGCAGTGCGCTCTCGTGCTTGTGGATCTGTGGCTTGCCTATTGAATTGATATAGTCCACAGCCGCGCCCAGACCGATCGCCTCGACGATCGGGGGAGTGCCAGCCTCAAACCGGTGAGGTGGATCACCATATGTGACACCGTCACGCGAGACCTCGCGGATCATCTCGCCGCCACCGTTGAAGGGCGGCATCGACGCCAGATGCGCATATTTGCCGTAAAGCACGCCGATACCGGTCGGCCCATAAAGTTTGTGGCCCGTCATCACGTAAAAATCGCAATCAATGTCGCGGACATCAACATCCAGATGGACGCAGCCTTGCGAGCCGTCGACCAACACCTCGATGCCGCGTGCATGCGCGATCCTCACGATCTCCTTCACCGGCAGGACAGTGCCGAGCGCGTTGGACATCTGTGTGATCGCAACCATTTTGGTGCGCTCGGTCAGAAGCCGCTCGAACTCCTCGATGAGAAAATTGCCCTCGTCGTCCACCGGCGCCCATTTGATGACAACGCCGTGGCGTTCCCTCAGAAAATGCCAGGGCACGATGTTGGCGTGGTGCTCCATGATCGAGAGAACAATCTCATCCCCGGGTGAGATGCGTTCGCGGCCAAAGGTCTGGGCGACCAGATTGATCGCCTCGGTAGCGCTACGAGTGAAGACAATCTCTTCGGTGCGGCGCGCGTTGAGGAACTGCGCCACTTTGGTGCGGGCGCCCTCATAGGCCTCGGTCGCGGCGTTAGCCAGATAGTGCAGACCGCGATGCACGTTGGCATATTCGGACGTGTAAGCCTGCATCATGCGATCGAGCACCGCCTTTGGCTTCTGCGCCGAGGCGGCGTTATCGAGATAGACCAGCGGCTTGCCATAGACCTGCAGCGCCAGCGCCGGAAAGTCCTCACGCACCCGCGCAACATCGTAAGCGCCGTTGGCGACCGCCGGATGCGTGCTCATCCCCTCGCCTCCAGCCAGCGCTCGGCCTGTACTATCACGAATTCGCGTAACCTCCCGTCGGCGATTTCCTCGATAGCTTCGCCGAGGAAAGCCTGGACCAAGAGCGCCTGTGCCTCCTTCCCGGAAAGGCCGCGTGCGCGTAGATAGAACAGCAGAGTCTCATCCAGTGCGCCGGATGCCGCACCATGGCCGCAGGTGACATCGTCGGCAAAGATTTCCAGCTCCGGCTTGTTGTCGGCTTCAGCCTCGTCGGAAAGCAAAAGCGCACGCGTCATCATCCTGCCGTCCGTCTTCTGTGCATCAGGACGCACGATGATGCGGCCCTGGAATACCGAGTGGCCACAGTCGTCGACGACCGCGCGGAAATTCGCCCGGCTCGTGCAATGCGGCACAGCGTGGTCGACGACCAAGGTCGTGTCACCATGCTGTTTGTCCCTCAGCAGGTTGATGCCGTTGACGGAGAGCTCGGAGCCCTCGCCCGCCAATGTGATGAATGCCTGGTATCGGCTCACAGCACCACCACAGATCATGCTGAACAATTTGAGTTTCGCGCTCGCCCCGAGCGCGAAAAATCCGGAGGAAATGTTGGTGGCGTCCGCCCCGTCCGCCACGACGTGCAGATGGGCAAGATTGGCCGCCTCACCAACCGAGACGATCACCGCATCATTGGCCTGATGGTTGCGGGCGCCTTCGGCCGCAATAAAGCTTTCGACCACGGCCGCCTGCACGCCCTTGCCAAGCCTCAGATGCGAGCGAGTGAAGCTTGACGCCGACGAGGTGGTTGCGACATGGACGATTTGAATCGGTCGGGATAACTCGGTGCCGTCGGTGACCGTGATGACCACGCCGTCGGTCACCATCGCGGCATTGAGCGAGATCACCGCATCTGTCGTTGCGGTCAGCAGCAGGTCGCCTCTCCCCTCGTTAGCTGGATCGTCCAGAACTTCGCGCAGCGTGCGTACGTTGACGCTCTGGCCCAGCTCGGCGATGTCGGAGAGATTGGGCGCGAACAAACCATCGACGAGCACTAGCTTCGCTGCGCCCTCGACCGCTCCCTTCTCGACGGCAGCTTGCGCGACTGCAGCCCTTGCCCGCGCGAGCGCAGCCGCATCCGGTTGCGGCGCGAGCGGTAGGACGTGGCGCATTAGCACGCACAGGTCGGTGTATTTCCATTCCTCGATCCGCCGGTGCGGTAAGCCGGCGCGCTTGTAAGCGTCGAATGCCCTCGCGCGGATGTCGGCAACAGAGCCTGCGCCGGGCAGCCGTCCGTTGGCCTTAACGAACACATTGCCCACCGCACGTCCGGGATCGGTTTTTGACAGGACCAGGTTCATCGAAAACTCCTTGCGCCCTCTAGGCCGCGTGCTCGAACGGAGCGTAGCCGGCGGCCTCGAGCTTCAGCGCGAGATCCTTGTCGCCGCTCTTCACCACCGAGCCCTTGGCCACCACGTGCACATAGTCCGGCACGATGTAGTTGAGCAGCCGCTGATAGTGGGTGATCACAACCATGGCACGCTCGGGCGAGCGCAGCGCGTTGACACCGTCGGCCGCGATCCTCAGCGCGTCGATGTCGAGACCCGAGTCCATTTCATCGAGGATACAGAGGCTCGGCTCGAACAGCGCCATCTGCAGGATCTCGTTGCGCTTCTTCTCGCCGCCGGAGAAACCGACATTGACGCCGCGCTTGAGCATGTCCTGCGGAATGTTGAGCGACTTTGCGACCTCACGGACCTTCTTCAGGAAGTCCGGTGTCGAATATTCGCTCTCGCCGCGCGCCTTGCGCTGCGCGTTCAGCGCCGTGCGCAGGAAGTTCATGGTGGCGACGCCGGGGATTTCGACCGGGTACTGGAACGCCAGGAACACGCCCTTGGCGGCGCGCTCGTCCGGCGCCATCTCCAAGAGGTCTTCGCCGCGGAACAGGATCTGTCCGCCCGTGACTTCATAGCCGGGCTTGCCGGCGATGACATGCGACAGTGTCGATTTGCCGGAGCCGTTCGGCCCCATGATCGCGTGCACCTCGCCCGGGTTCACAGTGAGCGAAAGTCCGTGGAGGATTTCGCGATCCTCGACACGAACCTGCAGATCTTTCACTTCAAGCAATGCCATTTTCAGTTTTCCTAAGTGTCATCCCGAGGCGCCAGTACGGCAGGCCCGCCAGGGATGAGGATTATCCGACCGAACCTTCGAGCGAGATCGAGATCAGCTTTTGCGCCTCGACCGCGAACTCCATCGGCAGCTGCTGCAGCACGTCCTTGACGAAGCCGTTGACGACAAGGCCAACCGCCTCCTCCTGGCTCAGCCCGCGCTGCACGCAGTAGAACAAGACGTCCTCGGAGATCTTCGAAGTCGTCGCCTCGTGCTCGAACGTCGCCGACGAGTTCTTCGCCTCGACGTAAGGCACGGTGTGCGCGCCGCATTTATCGCCGATCAGGAGCGAGTCGCAGGCGGTGTAGTTGCGCGCGCCAGTAGCTTTGCGGTGCGCGGTGACAAGGCCGCGATAGGTGTTCTGCGACTTGCCGGCGGCGATGCCCTTGGAGATGATCCGGCTCGAGGTGTTCTTGCCGAGATGGATCATCTTGGTGCCGCTGTCGACCTGCTGGTAGCCGTTCGAGATCGCGATCGAGTAGAACTCGCCGCGCGAATTATCGCCGCGCAGGATGCAGCTCGGATATTTCCAGGTGATCGCAGATCCGGTCTCGACCTGGGTCCAGGAGATCTTCGAATTGGCGCCGCGGCAGTCGCCACGCTTGGTGACGAAGTTGTAGATGCCGCCCAGCCCTTCCGAGTTGCCGGGGTACCAGTTCTGCACCGTCGAATATTTGATCTCGGCGTCATCGAGCGCGATCAGTTCGACCACGGCCGCATGCAACTGATTCTCGTCGCGCTGCGGCGCGGTGCAGCCTTCGAGGTAAGAGACATATGAGCCCTTGTCGGCGATGATCAGCGTGCGCTCGAACTGGCCGGTGTTGCGCTCGTTGATGCGGAAATAGGTCGACAATTCCATCGGGCAGCGCACGCCCGGCGGCACGTAAACGAACGAGCCGTCGGAGAACACCGCCGAGTTCAGGGTGGCGAAGAAATTGTCTGACGTCGGCACCACGCTGCCGAGATACTTCTTCACGAGTTCAGGATGCTCGCGGATCGCTTCCGAGATCGGCATGAAGATCACGCCGGCCTTCTTCAGTTCCTTCTGGAAGGTGGTCGCCACCGACACCGAATCGAACACGGCATCGACCGCGATCTTGCGCTGCTCCGACGGCTCCCCGCCCGGAGGCGGCTCGACGCCCTCGAGGATCGCGACCTCCCGCAAGGGAATGCCGAGCTTCTCGTAGGTCTTGAGAATCTCCGGATCGATCTCGTCGATCGACGACAGCGTCTTCTTCGGCTTCGGCGCCGCGTAATAATAGAGGTCCTGGTAGTCGATCTTGGGATAGTTGACGCGCGCCCAGGTCGGCTCGGTCATGGTCAGCCAGCGGCGGTACGCCTCCAGGCGCCATTCCAGCATCCAGGCCGGTTCGTTCTTTTTCTCTGAGATGAAGCGGACGATATCTTCCGACAGCCCCTTGGGGGCCTTTTCGGATTCGATAAGCGTCTCGAACCCATATCGATACTGATCGACGTCGATGCGCCTGACGCGCTCGACCGTCTCTTGTGCGGCTACCATTGCCCGCTCCGCCGCTCGCGCAAGGACTCCGGCCATGCCCGACGACGGCCGCGGCGCGCGCCCTTCGCCGCATACGCGATCGCGTAAGTCACCCGCAGCTCGGGGCCAGCGAGGCCGCCCATCAGAAAGGCGGCCACCGATCGCGCTTCAATCTTGCTGCGCGCAGCGGACCCGCTCATCGGCCACTCCTTATCCCTGCACGCACGTGCCGGGCACCGGGCAGATAACGGCGCATTGCGGCGTGTCGCAATGATCCTCGCATTGGGTGCACTTCTTCGGATCAATTACATATATGTCGTTCTTGAGGCTGATTGCTGCGTTCGGGCATTCGAACTCACATGCGCCGCAGACGGTGCACTGGGAGGCGATTATCTTGTAAGCCATAAACTCCGATTCCTTGGCAGGCGATGCGCGACGGCTTTCCTTCAAGGCTCGTGCCAAACGTCGAGCCTTGATTTATCTCGGCTATTTTCCGTCTCCCGCCTGTCCTAGGCCGGACAGCGTGTCGCGACCGCGACACTCGGGTCACAGGCGCTTGATCTGGATGCGCCACTTCTTGCGCGCCTAGCCGATTTGGGGGTCGCCGAATGGGCGAGCCACCTTCGCCTTCACGCCGCCCGACTTCTCCATGGCTATGATGACGCGGCGGCGGTCGGTCCTCTTTGTGCCGCTCGCAAGTCCCCGTCGCTCATCCGGACTCGGCCGCAACTTGCAGACATTCGAACTCGGATGTGCGGTGACCCGGTCGGCCGTCTTCATCGACCCCGGAGCTTCGGCGACAGCGGGACGGTTGGCAGCTGCCGCAGTGGAGGCTCATCCGATCCGCATCTCCACGGCATCGCCGACAGACGCTGGCCGTGGCAGCCGGCAAGGTCGGCCGGCCCTGATGATCGCAGGTTCCTGGGCCAGCGTCGCGCTCCGCTGCACGCGCGAGCTCGCGCCATTGCCGGGGCAATTCATCTGCACGTCCTTCGCAACTGGTATCGAAGCTCAATTCACGACCGTTCTCGCCATAGAAATTCTCCAAGAGCTCGGCCGCGAGCAGGCGGGATGTCCCTGCGCCTCTGGCGCAAAGGGTCGCAACAGGATGGGCACGGCGCTAATGCGATAGTAGATCTGCGCGAAACTGGGTTTCGCGCCACCGCCTCCTCGGGATTGCGGTTGCTGGGGTCAATGACAGTACGTCGACGTTGATAGTATCGCCAACGCGCTGGAACGGCTGCCGCTGCAGGACACAGAGGAGGCTCTGCAAGGGGTGGCGCGATCTCACCGATCGTCGAGAAGCAGCGTTGCCTTGTCAGCCGGCTCGAATCATTCCCTGCGCGAATTCAGCGCTCCGGTGAAGACCTCTTCACCAAGGCGGATAGTCCCATTCCAGCACCGTCTCAGGCAGCGCCAAGCAAATCTTAATAAAGGGTCCCTCGCCGCGCGGCGACAGCTCGTGCACGCCCTGACGACTAGCTCTTGCCAATCGCGGAACCACCCCGCATCAGTACGATCGCGTCGGACTTGGCAACGACCGCAATCTTGGAGCTGGCAGCGTGGGGCGGGGAACTGTTGCCGATGTTGCCTTTGAACTGGACCTGCTTGCGGTCGCGGGTGGGCTTCACCTGACAGCCTCTTCTGGAGCCAATAGCTCTCCACCATCCATGGCTCTGCGGTCGCGCACAACCAGGCGGCGCAGCTTCATGGTTTGCCGATCAGATTAGCTAGCATAGGTACGGGGCGATGTCGGAATCGATGGCCGGAATGGCGCGCGGTCGTCCAGCACCCCATCGACCCTTTGGCGTGCCGCCGAGCTCTACATCATTGCCATTCGAGCAATGATGGACGACACGCGCGGATCTTTGGAAGCGCCGAGGAGGCCAGCGCGAGCAACGCGGATAGCCCCCGATTTTGCGCAATGTCGCGTTGGCAACAGATTGGCGGATTTGAGACGAGCCGAGGGTTGCTCTCGGGCGGAAAGCGCGTGCTGCACACTTCGACCAGTTGCGGCGGCAATCTATGGCTGGTCGGTCTGGCCATTGGCCCGGCTCTTGCTCCAGCTCATCGCAACTGTGGAGCGGCAGTATTTTGTCGATAGTGGCACCACAACGACACTTCGATTGGTAGTTCGAATGTCTTCACGAATTGATCACCGAAAAGAACTTTTTGCCATCGTTCTCGGCACCAACGAGATAGCGTCCGCCATAGCTGTCCAGCTTGCACGCGGCGACAACTGCGCGGTGCTCTCGTATGATCCCGATCCGCCTGTGATCCGGCGCAAGATGGCCTTTCATGACGCGCTGTTTGCCGGCAGCGCGCAGATAGAAGATGTCGTCGGTGAACGCGTCGATGACGTCATGCAGGTGCTTAAAGCGGTTCGCGGCAATTGCAGCAGGCGAGGACAGGTCCTCGTCTCCTGGCTGGGTCTTCTCGACCTGTTGCCGATCTGTCAGATCGATGTGCTGATCGATGCGCGTCTGCAGAAGCGCCGGATCACGCCCGATCTGCGCCGGCTGGCTCCGTGGACGATAGGCATAGGTCCCGGCTTTTCCGCAACCTCGAACTGCCACATCGCAGTCGAAACCCGGCCGGCCAGGATAGGCCTCGTCGAGGGGGACGGGTGGACCGATACTGCTGATGGCATTGCGAGCCGACTTGGTGCTCTCGGCGCGGAACGCTTTGTCTACTCAAGCTTCGCCGGCCATTGGCGGACGCCGGTCGAAATCGGCACGCGCGTCTACAAAGACCTCGTACTCGGCCATCTCTCCGGCGTGCCAGTGTTGGCCTCGCGGGACGGTGTGCTGCGCGGCATCGTGCGTAACGGCAGCGATGTTCATGCCGGCGTCAAGCTCTTGGAGATCGATCCGCGCGGCCGGTTGGCACAATGGACTGGAATCGACAGCCGCGGCAGGGCAATCGCTACGGCCACACTCGCTGCGATCCGCCGAGGTGCGGCGGAACTTGTCGACCGGACAGGTCGTCGCAGGAAGAATTGTCATACCATGCACACGCTGTCCAGCGTGACAGCTCGTAAGCAGGATCTTTGAAGACGGCCGAAACACGGTCGGTGAGGAGCGAGCATCGAGCTAGGACCTGCGTCGCCCAGGTTCTGTACTCAACTATGGCGGAAAGCAGCGGGAGACGTTTCAAGTCCTCGATCGAGTCTTGATCATTCGCCACAACCGAACGGAATTCGAGCGAGTGTCATTGGCCAGTGCTGCCGAAGGGACGGAAGCGGCCAGCAGCCGCAGAATAATCGATGGCTCATGAATGGCATCTTTTGGATGCTGAGGATGCGCAGCGCCGTTGCGGGATTTGCCCGAGTGTATGGACGACACGACCGCCTCCAATCGGTTCAATCGCTGGCGCAAGGCTGGCATCTGGACAGACTCATGGCGCGGTTAAAGGCTTTTGATGGCAAGGCTCGGATGATCGACAGCTCGATCGTGCGGGTGCATCAGCATGCCTCAAGGGCCAAACAGTGCAGGTCGCCGTCTGTGGAAGGACACTGCTGAGGACTCTCGACGAAGATCCATGCGCGCATCGACCACCAAGGCCCGGGCGTCGCGGCGCCACTACCGACACTCCCAACGTGATCCTGCGCGAGAAGCCGCATTCAGCCGACATCATAAGTAAGGCGCGAGCTAACCCACGTTCGCCGCGATGTGTTGCGGCGATTGGAGATTTCTCCTACTCCATCTGAACTTTGCCGGAGGTGTCGCATACAAGCCACTCCCAGTCACGAGATGCTCTCGATTGACAAGGAGTTCAAAAGCTCTTCGGTTGATTACTTAAGCGGCGCAGGTCCGAATTGATTTCGAAGCCTCAACGTCAAAGGAAATGTGGTCGCCAAGAGCCGTTCAAAGGCGGAACGTTGTTCAACCAGGCGCTTCTCGACCATTTTTCGCTCCGCATCGGGCAGCCCGGTTTGAAGCAACCTACGACAACGCCAAATGTCGTTCCGCACGGATCTGATCTCACTTACTCATAGGTCAGAAATATCGGCGACATCTGGATGCTTGAAGAAGGAACGCACCAAAGCTGGTGCCTCCGGGTCACGCTGATAGGCGCGTTGCAATGGCTTCTGCGCGCTCAATCCCAAGCGCGCCAGCATCCCCCCGATCGACGCCAGACTCAGCCTCACGCCGAATTCCCGCTCCACCAGTTCGCGCACGATTTGCCGCGTCCACAAGCCAAAATCGAAACCGTATTGCAGCGGGTTCTTGCCGTTGATCCACCACCGTGGACCGTCTTCCATCATCACTTTGGCTCACCATTGGACGACGCCCTATAGCTCTCGACGTCTTTATCCAGCGACTCCTCGTGAATCCGAGCCGCAATCCTCGGCTTGTTGTTTTCACGCAGGTATTGACTGAAACCGTTAAGAGCGGTTGCATAACAGCGAGCGGTATCTGGAGCCAGCCCGGTCGCAGGCGCTGCCTCGTACTCGTTGATGAGAGCCGCTCTGTAATTTCTGATGAGCGCCGCGTCGTCAGGATCAGGATTCAGGACAGCGCGGCCCACCGTTGGCGCGGCTCCACTCGCCGACTTCTTGAGATGATCTAGTGCCCTAGCGACGGATGAGGAACCACCCTTGCTCTCGTACTCGTTGAGATCATCTTTCAGCAGCGGATCGTAAAGCCGAGCCGCAAATCCCGACCTGTTGTTTTGAAGGAGCCAACGACTAAAGGCGAAAAGAGCGTTTACATTGCGCGTGACCGTGCTCTCCTTGGCGTTACCCGCGCGGAGTGCCGACCTCAGCCCTTCGATAGCAGTCGCATCGTTGAAATAAGGCGGCCGCTTGTCGCGACCGTCGGAGACCACTATTGGACGATCCGGCTGCACCGCCGAGGGCATTGAGCCACCGCGTCCGGCATGCGTCGCTTGGATGTATTCGTGCCCGCTCCCCTGCAATATGGGCTGCGCCTCCCATGCCGATGCACCCGGTTGATGAATGGGGGCCTGCATCAGCACGCGACCGCCTGAATTGCCGATCTCGCTCGGCTGCCGCCCAAAGGCATCCCCTTGCGGATCGCTTAGCGCCCTCTGCCTCTTCGCTGGTCTCAATTGCCTCATGTAATCCTCACCGATGCGGACCTCTTCTCTTGGCAGAAGATTGCTCCCGGTCAGCTCGTCCGGAGCCGGCTGGTGATCGTGGGGCCAGTTCAAGGGGTGAACGGCATCTCCGGGATCCGGTGCCCGGTGATGGCGCGCGGTTGGCTCGAGAGGCGAAGAGGGGTCGGCTTGGTCCATCATGCCCGAAACCACATCCTGATCGTGACGTTCCGCAGGGAGGAGGACCTCTGGCCAGCTGACAGCTCCCTCCGACACGCTGTGCTGCGCAGCGGCGTCCCCGACGCGCCTCGCGACCGCGTGTTCGGGATAAGGAACGCGGGCACTGTGCTGCCCAAGTTCCAACGCTCCGGCGCGCGGCAGCGACTTCCGGACATGAGCCAGTGCGGCACCGATGTCGGGCCCACCGGATTCCTTATAGTCCTTGCCATCTTTATCCAGCGACTTGTCGTAAAGGCGAGCAGCAATCGTCGGCTTGTTGTTTTTGCGCAGGTGGTCGCTGAACCTTCTAAGACGTTTTGCATAACCGCTGACGGTATCTTGAATGATCCCTTCCGCAGGCGCTGCTTTGTACGCTTTGATGAGGGCCGCGTCGTCGGGATAAGGATTGAGGACAGCGCGTCTTACAATCGGCGGGGCAACGCCCGCCGACAAGGAGGCCTTGAGATGAGCTAATGCCGTAACGACGGACGAGGGACCACCGTTTCTCTCGAACTCCTCGACATCCTGGGTCAGCGATTCGTCGTAAAACCGAGCAGCAATGCTCGGCTTGTTGTTTTCAAAGAGCCAACGCCCCAAGCTGAGAAGATGCTCTCCATTGGACCCGATGATCGCCTCCTCAAGTCCCAAGATAAGGGACGCGTCTTCGGAATAAAGAGGGCGCGCGCTGCCATCTACATAAACCCCAATTGACTGACCCGGCTGCAGCGCCGAGGCGCCCAGCATCGCCTCACCGCCTGCGCCATCCGGCACTGGGATGTATTCGTGCCCGCTCCCCTGCATCATGGGCTGCGCCGCCCATGGCGATGCACCCACGTGATGGATAGGGGCCTGCATCAGCATGCGGCCGCCTGAATTGCCAATCTCGCTCAGCTGCCACCCAAAGGCCGCCGCATCTGCGGACGGGGGCGCCGGTAAGCTCTCTTGCGGGCCCGCGCTGCCCGATTGTTGACGCACCCAGTTCGTTGAGGCGAAATCGAATGGGTCGGCTGGCAGCGGGTCCAGATCCGCGGCATCCAAATATTCCTCCTGGTCGACACTTTGCAGGGGCCAGTGGGCGGCTGAACCCATTCCCTGCCTAACCTCCGGCGCATCGAATCTGTCGGCTGCCACCGCGCCGCCCCGATCCGCGGCATCCAAAAGCTGCTCCTGGTCGACACTTTGCACGGGCCAGGGGGCGGCTGAACCCATTCCTTGGCAAACCTCCGGCGCATCGAATCTGTCGGCTGCCACCGCGCCGCCCGATCCGCGGCATCCAAAGGCTGCTCCTGGTCGACACTTTGCACGGGCCAGGGGGCGGCTGAACCCATTCCCTGCCAAAGCTCCGGCGCATCGAATCTGTCGGCCAGCACCGGGCCGCCCCGATCCGCGGCACTACCCAAAAGCTGCTCCTGACCGAAACTTTGCACGGGCGCATGGGTGGCCGGCTCTAATGGCAACCGCGAACTGCCTCCCTCCTCGCGCGAAGTGCCCTGCCCGGCGCTCTCGCGGTAGTCACGAAGCCTGTTCACCGCATAAATGAGTTTGTTGTCGCTCGGAAACAACCTCTTAGCGTGGCCGACCAGCGAATCGTGACCGAGCATAGCAATCGAGGAAGGCCGGAGTGCTGCAGATAACTTGCGAAGATTGCTAGAATAATTTTCGGCGGTTTTCCGGTCGATCGCTCGACCAAAGCCTGCTTCGGCCGCCGCCCTGATGAGGCGCTCGTCTTCTTTGGACGCGCGATAATGTGTTGTAATGGGGCGAGCGCCGGCACCGGGCTCACGATATCGACTAAGCATTGACAACGCGGGGACGATTACCTGGAAACAGCCGCTTAGCGCGATCGAGCAACGACTCGTCATCGAGCATAGCAATAGTTTGGCCAGAACGCTTGAGCGCATCAGCCAATTTGCGAAGACGACGATCATAAATGCCTACGGTGACGGTGCTCCGCGGCGCCCGCCGATCACGGGCTGCATCGGCCGCTACTTGGATGAGGCGATCGTCTTCCTCAGAGATATCAAAAAGCTCTCTGCCGGCATTTGCGGCATCGACCCGTGGCACCTCACCCAAGTGCTGCTCAAATTCCGCTTGCTGCTGTTGCGGCTGTTGGACCGTGGAGTTGTGGGCAGCAAAATCTCCGTCGAACGGGTTGATATTGTTAAATGGGGCCATGTTCCCGTCCGGTTGGCGCCGTTTCGCATATCTGAGCAGCAGCGTTCGCTCTCTACCCCCACGCTACTACCGTTAGCTTTCGAGAAGCTGACGCGGTTTAGAGAAAATAGAGTATGAGCCAATGGCCAAAGCGTTCTTTCTGCGGACGCAGCAGCATCGGTATCTGCCGAAGAAAGGCTGCTATGACCAAGAGAGAGTTTTGAGCCGGGAAAGTGAAAGCAATTGCAACCACCGTTTGCCGCTCCACTAGCAGCCCAGTATGGGCAGCGGATTGCCCTATGGCCGTGCAGGTCATCATCCTGAAGTCGAAATCAAAATCATGAGCCTTGCCGGCCGATGCTTGCGCTGCGGCTGATCTCGATAGATCTTGCAGGGTGCCTGGGCCGCAGGCGCCGCGGCGCGCCACGATGGCGAGCGCGACTGGAGAGGAGAGAGCCCTCTGCCCGCACTGTTCTCAAGGTGGTGCTGTTGCAGGCCAACGAGCCGTCCGCTTGGTTGGCAAAGGGTGGGCCAGCGCCGCCGGTTACGCTCCTGCTGGTAGCAGCTGCCCCCCAACAAAAGGGCCGGAGCAGATGCTCGGCAGATTCGATGTGCCGGTTGTGTGCGCAGAAGTCTTCGCTTCCTTCAAGTCTCAGCCGCGATGCGTTGCTAACTGCGGCTTCGTTCCGAGGCTCTGCGCGACTTCCAGCCGCCTCGCATGGGGGCAGCATGGCTGCCAGCACACCACCCGCGGCAGCTAAACTATTGGCAGAGGAGCTACACAGCCGCAACGTTATCCTATGCCCCCATTAGACGCGCCAAAGACGCGGGATTACCTGGTGTACGCAGGTTCGTGGGACGCTCTCCTCCGCAGCGACGGCAGCCGAGCGGGGAAGCGCCCGAAAAGTTGGGCGTCGGTCGCATTCCTTCCTGACTCGTCAGCTTCTCGAAAGCCGCCCCTACGAAAATAAAGCCTGAAATGACCCATGCTGGAGGGAAACAGATGAATATCGATCCACCAAACACCGCAAAAGACTCCATTGAAGCTGACGATCTCCTGCGGCAGCAGCAGCGGGCGCAGCAACAGCCGGGCGACCTGAGCGCACAAACCAGCTCACCCGCACACCCGTCCCCGGATCAAGCGAACTTTGAGCAGCAGCTGAGTGAGTTGCGGCCAATCCACCGAACATCGGATTCAGCTGTCGCTTTGATGGATTCCGGGATTGGATCACCCTCGACCATGACGAAGGGCAATCTGAGAGCGTGCGCTATCCAGGAAAGCGAGCGGTGCCCGGCCGCATCCTTTGTCAGGGGGCGCGCCGAACTTGCCGCATCGCTAACCGGAGCGAACGTTAAGGCGCTGAAGAACGAGATCAAACTCGCTGCGCAGCGAGCAGTACAGTGGCCACGAACCACCGGATCTTCTGCCGGCAGTGTTGACGGCGACCGCATCTTCGACGACGTAGTGGCATCATCGTATCTGCCGCTGCGCCGTTTTCAGAACGAGGACATCGATTGCGAGCCCCTCCTAGAGCAGGAGGTGAGTGCCATCGCGCATGTGCGTTCCTTAGCGGATTTGCGTGCTCACGCGAGCCCGCATGTTTCAAAGGCTGCTATCTGCTCGGACGACGAAAGAGAGGACGAAATTGATATGGCGCGCCTCGCTGCATGGCATACCAAAGGCCTTAGAGAGAGTGCTTTTGTGTCATTGTCCCAGGACCCCTCACGACTGCTCCTTTCAAAGGACGACAGTGAGAATGGCGCGAACGCGATTGCAAAGAATGCTAAGAAGCTGCACACCTACACGGTACCAAGCGTCACCGCTTGGCCGATCAAAAAAATCAACGATATTCTAGAGCGTGGGCATGCTCCCGGAGATGAGGAGCTGCGAGATTGGGTGAGGGGAATACCGACCGAGGAGACCGAGGTCTTGTTTCTGGGCGGCAATCTAGCTGACTATCGGACAGCCAGCGTAGATAATCCGAACACGGCTGACGCACCGCAAGATGGTCCGCGCATCAAGAAAGCAAGGGTCAGCTCCGATACGCCCGAGATGATGGCGGACTCTCGAACTCCTTGCCCCTCGGATTCCAGCCATCAATCTTCGCAGTCCTGACGAGCTATCGCCTGTGGTCGAATCGGCCGGGGGTGGCGCGCCTGCTTTCAGTTATCTAGAAGTCGAGCGTGCCGAACGCGTGCGCGTCCGATCCGAAGGTACGATCAAGTTTGGCCGTAATGATGACGTCGCGGGCCTAGGCGCGGCAAGAGCGCTGACTTTCCGGCCGGATCAGCGAAAGGCACAGAACCGGAGATGGCTGACCAGGCGTGTGGGCGATCGGCTGTGCAGATTCCACGGCGATTTCCACCTCGTCCCTCCACGGATAGTTGCCGCTCATGAGCAACCGCAGCGTATGCCCGCCGACCGATACTGCCACGCTATTGCCAATGTAGAGATTGATATAGAGCGCGTCGGAGCATGGCGTATAGATGTAATGACCGATCGATGTGAAAAGGCGTGCGATGTTCGGCGGACAGCACGCGCAGCCAAACCAGCGTTGCCGCACCGGCCTGACATGATTGTAGATGCCATTGGACCGCAGCGTTTTGGGATGAACTTCGAGCGGGTTAACATAGAAATAGTGACGCCCATCGAAGGCGATACTGCCCAGGACCGTATTGTAGAGCGCGCGCTCCATCAAGTCGGCATAGCGACTGTCCACTTCCATCTCCAGCATACGGCGCGCCAACATCATCAGGCCAATCGACGCGCAACTTTCCGCGTACGCGGTATCGTTCGGCAGATCGTAATCGCTGCTGAACGCTTCGCCGAAGCTTTGCGAGCCGATACCGCCGGTAATATAGATCTGGCGCTACACCATGTTTTGCCATAGCCGCAGGCAAGCCTGGCGGTGCTGCTCGTTCTGACGCAGACGCGCGAGATGAGCGACCGCAGTCATGAGGTATACAAAACGCACCGCATGACCGGTTGCAGTCCGCTGTTCCGAAATTGGCAGGTGCGCCTGGCTATAGGCCTTATTTTTCACCGTCCAGGGCATGCCATGTGATTTGACGTCGCAGGATTGCCGGCGTTTCTCGTGTTCTATGTCATAGAAGTGCGGCTCGGTGCCGCGTTGCTCCACGAAATAATTGGCTAGCGTCAGATATCGCTGCTCCTGCGTCACTTCGTAGAGGCGCGTCAATGCAAGTTCAATTTCTGGATGGCCATCATAGCCGTGTAGCTGATCGCGCTCCGGGTCGAAAACTGTGGCGAGGTGGTCAGCAAGTCTGCAAACGACCTCCAGCAGGCGTCGTTTGCCAGTAGCCAGAAAGAAAGCGATGCCAGCTTCAGTCAAGCGGCCGGCACAGTAAAGCTCATGGCATTCGGCTAGATTGCTCCAGCGCTCCTGAGGCGCCTTTAGCATGAAATAAGTGTTGAGATAGCCGTCGCCGCATTGGGCGGCCGCCATCAATTCAATCAGCTCATCGGCGGCTTTCTCCAGGTCCGGATTGGGTGTCTGGCACAGCGACCAAGCAACCGCCTCTAGCCATTTTGCGACATCACTGTCCTGAAAAACCGTGCCGTAGAATTCCCCATTCGCACGTCCGGCGGTCAATACGGAAGTTTTCTACCACGTGGCTCGGTGTCGCTTCGGCATTGCGGTCGTTCAGCGCGTCCCATTGATAGGGAATCGCCACGGCCCTCACCAATTGCTGGCATTCCCAATCAGCGGATCCGAGACCTGTAGGTCGTGAAGATTGACTTCGGCCACATCCCGCTGATTCATCTCGTTCTCCTTCGTGTGTGGCGAACGGGGCGCCTAGCTCAGGCAAGCCAGCTCGCCATGATCGCGTTGTTGAGGTTGCCGCCTCGAAATTGGCGGCTGCGCAATCGTATTCTCCATGCGAACATTGAAACGTTAGAAATGGAAAGGCTGCCCCCCATGCCGCTGGATAACGTAGGGCTCAGAAAGGGCTGGTCAAACCGAGCTTCTTTCCAATCTCCTACCGCTGAAATCTCATGCAACAATCACGCTGGAGTTTGTGGGATCACAAGCGCAGGGGCCGCCTAACTAAGCCTCGTCGTCAAGCCAGCCGATCGTGCTCTTCAGGAATCGAAAGCCCAGCACCTCGAAGCCGGCCCGCTCCCTGTTGTCCCGGCCGTAACCATGTCCGCCCGCCGCCGGCTCGTAGAAAAAGGCCTCGTAGCCCATCGCCTGGAGCTTCGCGGCCATCTTGCGCGCGTGTCCAGGATGAACACGATCGTCCCGCCGCGTAGTGGCGATCAGGATTGGCGGGTATTTTTGGCCGCGCTTGGCGGCATGATATGCGGAATAGGTCTTGAGCCACTCCCAGTGCTCGAGCTTATCCGGGTCCCCATATTCTGCAATCCAGCTTGCCTCTGCCAGAAGCTTGGTGTAGCGGCGCATGTCGATCAGCGGGATCGTGCAGAACAGCGCGCCGAAGCGTTCCGGATAGCGCGTCAGCATATTGGCGAAGGATGCCGCCGTTCGATCCGCCCTGGGCCGCGATCCGCTTCGGCTCCGTCACGCCACGACGCACGAGATCGGCGGCAACGGCAGCGAAGTCGTCGTGCGACAATTTCTTCCCCCCGAGCCGGCCGGCATCGTGCCAGCGCGTGCCGAACTCGCCGCCGCCGCGTAGATTCGCCTGGACCGTGGTGCCGCCGCGCTCGAGCCAAAGCTTGCCAAGCGCTGAATTGTAGAACGGCCTCACCGAGATCCCAAAACCGCCGTAGCCGCTCATATGGACGGGCGCATCGCCCGTCTCGTCGGCCGGGCCGGTCTGTACGTAAGGGATGCGCTCGCCATCAATCGAAATGGCCTCGTGTTGGGTAACCACCAGCCCATCCGCGGTGAAGGTCTTGGGCGCCTGCTTGAGCACGGTCGGACTGCCGACGTTATTCTGGACCAGCATAAGCGAAGCTGGCGTGAGCGGATCCTGGCTATCGACGAGCAGGTCGCCATTGCTTTCGGATGGATCGCTATCAAGGGGCCAGACGGGACCACCCCTATGTCGGGAAGCCCGCGCAGTTGCGCGCGGCTCCACCCTTTATCGGATGGCGAGCAGATCTCGAAGAGCGGCCGCAGTTCGTTGAGAATGGAAAGCACGAGCTTGCCGGCACTCCAAAAGAGTCCCTGCAGCGCCCGGCGTGGGCCTGGTTCGAAAAGAACCTCGAACTGACGGTTGCCTTCAAGGAAAGCGGCCAAAGAGATGACGAGCACCGTATCCGCGGCATAGGTCTGCCCCGCCACAGACCAGGATTCGCGCGGTCTGATGGCAAGCCAGTCGCGATGGAGGAGGATCCGGATATTGCTTGGCAGATTGATCTTCGTCGTAGCACCGGATTCATCGACGAGCCAGTTGGCACAATTGAAGGCGTCTACCTGATCGACCAACCACAGCCGTGGCGGCACGACGGTGTGGTCGACGTTGCAGCCGGCTCCGACATGATCGGCTACGATCTCAAAGATCACTGGCGCTTGATCGGCCTGCGTACCGCGCCGCCATAGCCTCACTGTACGCGCATAGCCGGAGGTCGTCGCCATGCCCTACCCATGAGAGCTCGACAGCACCAGCGTATCCGGATCTATCCATTCAACCGCGCTCTTGGCTTCCGGCAAGACGAAGCCATCGCGGACAAAGGTCTTCGCGTCGGTATCGAACTCACGCAGGTGACGGCATCACTGCCGCCGCGCGATAGGCTCAAAATCGTCCTGCTATGATTCCCGGCCAGCGAGACCGTCGCCTTCAGAAGCCAGTCTTCGCCTTCGCTGACCGCGAGCTGATCGACGTCGAGCAGAACTTCCCATGACGGCTTCGGCGTGCGAAATTCTTCCAGAGTGGTTCGTCGCAAGAAGCCGCGTGGATTGTTGGCGTCCTTCCAGAGATTGTAGAAATGGCCGCCGCGCCGGCTGACGTAGGCGATATTGTCCGGTCGATCATAAATCGAGGTCAGCGCGTCGCGATCCCGCTCGAATGCCACGCCCCCAAACACCTGCAGCGTCTTGCCATTCTGCTGTTCGACAAATTTCAGCGCTCGCGCGCCTTCGATCTGTTCCAACCATAGATAGGGATCATCGTCTGGAGCGGAAAGCGTCGGCTTTCCAGCCTGCGACGTTGTCGTCGCGCCTGCTTTGACCACTCTTCACTCCACCGCTGCCATTGACGCGCACTCCCGACACGGCATCGCATCAAAGCTTTTCATATATTGCATCCGCAGTTCTTTGATGTGGCGGCCGTTATGCTGATTGCCACGTGTCCGTCAATTCCATCAATTGCTGAAGTTGGTAGTTGACTGGGCGCGCTCTTACGCATCTGGCCACGACGCACATCCTCAAGGCTTCGACCCCAAACTGCCCGTGGCAACTTCATCTCGATGCGAGCTCGGCTTTCCTTGCCTTGGGGGACGACTGCCGAGCACCTGGGCGACACCGCCCCACCCCAAGTGGCCGCGCTCGCAACGTCCGTACCTCTGGATCAGGGTAAGATCGAGAACTTGGTTGCTGAGAGCCGAGACCATTCTTGCCGCGCAAAGAGGCGCTTGCGGTACGAGCTACACCGACATCAGCGACGTTTGCTTTCATCACCCTCGCCCGTCTGGCTAGGATCAATTGAGTCCACGCGCTGGGGAACCTACCGAGCGGATCCCGCGGGGCAACGCGAAAGGCTCGCTCGTGCCCGTAGGGCGGCCTAGATTTAGGATGATTGCCAACATTCGGCACCTTCCTAAAGGTCCCCTTCAGTCGAAGTGCCGGCCTGGCCGAGCGCTGTGCCGGTCCTATGCGCGCTGGCCGTATGGGTTCTAAAAAGGCTTTGATGGGCCGCCTCGATCGGCTAACTTCTCAGGGACACCGTTCTTTTGGCGTCATAAAAGCGCGGAAGTCGCTAGGCGTGAACGATTGAGATCTGTCGCTCAATTAGCTTGAAATACGGCCTCATCGCGCAACCGGCAGCGGCGGACCTCAGGACGAGCGGAAGCAAAGCCGAGTCAAAACGTTAGTATAGTTTTCCAGATCCTTGCAATAGGTTATATATTTAGGCCAAACTGGTTTACCAAGTTGGTGCACCTGACCAAGTTCGGACCCCTTACCAAGTTCGGACGCTTAGTCGCGCAGCGTGTTTTTGGTGGCATTGTCCTGGCGCTGGTGACAACTTCCTTGTACTTTCATACCCATTTCGCCGCGACGGCGTTCTCTTGTTGGTAGTGGTCTTGCGGTTTTCGCTATGGGCAGCCTCATTGTATCTGCCGTGCTTTCCACCTTGTCCATCGCTGTTTTGGCCTACTTCTTTACGCCCCCTACTTCCAATCTTGCGTTCGATGCTCCGCAAGATCTTCCGGTGGTTGTGATTCTCCTTGTTGCCTTGCTTGTCGGAACTCACCTCATCCGAAAAGTCCGCCGGGAAAGGGAGGCCACGCTTGAGGCCGCAGCCAGGCTCCGGCGCAGCGAGGTTGAGTTGCGAGACCGGGAGAAATGGTGGCGCGAAGTCTTCGAGCATAATCCGGTCATGTACTTCATGGTCGATGCCGCCGGAACGGTCCTGAACGTGAACACATTGGGCGCAACACAGCTCGGCTATTTGCCCTCGGAGCTTGTCGGGCATTCCGTGCTGAAGGTCTTTCTGGAAGAAGATCTTACCCTTGTTCGCAAATGCCTTGGGCTATGCGTTGAAACCGTCGGCCAATCGCACACTTGGGACATCCAGAAGGTCAAGAAGGATGGCTCGGTGCTGTGGGTGCGGGAAAACGCCAAAGCCATGCATTGGGCAGACGACCAGCTCATCATCCTCATCGCCTGCGAAGATATCACCGAGCGAAAGCGGACGGAAACTGCCCTGCGGCGGAGTGAAGCCCATTTGGCCCAGGCGCAGGAATTGAGCCGCACCGGCAGCTTCGGCTGGAACGTCGCCACCGGCGAGGTCATCTGGTCAAAGGAGACCTTTCGCATTTTCCAACACGATCCGGCGACAAAGCCGAACCCGCAACTCGTCATTGATCGAGCCCATCCAGAAGATCGGGCTGCCGTGCGACAGACCATTGATCGAGCGCTCCGAAACCTAGAGGATTTCGAGCACGAATACCGACTGCTGTTGCCGGACGGCTCGGTGAAGCACCTCCACGCGCTGGCACGAGCCATCAGAACCGCATCTGGCGATATCGAGCTTGTCGGGGCAGTGACGGACATTACGGCTGCAAAGGAGGCGGAACAGCAGCTTCGCCGTAGCGAGGCCTATCTGGCCGAAGCCCAGCGTCTCAGTCACACGGGCAGCTGGTCCTGGGACGTCCACCGTCTCGAATTTGTGTATCGCTCCGCCGAAGTCGATCGTCTGTTTGGCTTCGATCCGGAAGAGACTGTATCGATAGAGACCATCCGGTCGCGCATCCATCCAGACGACTTGCCGCGGCTTCGGGAAGTGCCGCGCCAGGCTATCGAAGACAAGGGAGGGCACTTCGAATATGATTTCAGAATCCTTCTTCCAGAAGGCGCGATAAGGCGCATACATTCCGTTGCGCACGCTGTGGTCGGCAGCGATGGCAACGTCAGCGAGCTCATCGGAACGCATATGGATGTCACCGAGCAATACGCAGCTAGGGAACGGCTGGAAAAGGCTCTTGCTGACTTGCGCGAAAGTGAGCAGCGCTTTCGCGACTACGCCGAAACGGCCTCCGACTGGCTCTGGGAGACCGGGCCGGACCACCGGGTCACCCGCTTTTCGGGGCACACCAGCGCAGCAAGCATTCTGGCCACGGGAGTCGTCGGGCTGCTTCGCTGCGAAATTGCGGGCGATGTCGAAGCGGAATCTGAGAAGTGGCGGCAGCATCAGGCGACAGTCGACGCGCGACTTCCATTTCGCGATTTCATCTATCGCACCGTCACCCGGACCGGATCTCCAATTTACGTCCGGACCAGCGGCAAGCCATTCTTTGATGCTGACGGCAATTTCCTCGGCTATCGCGGCGTCAGCACTGACATCACCGCAACCATCCGCGCAGATCAGGCTGAACGAGAACTGCGGAAGGCACAGGCGGAGCTCGCGCACGTGACACGCGTAACGACGCTGGGCGAGATGACTACCTCCATTGCGCACGAGATAAACCAGCCGTTGGCCGCCATTGTCGCCAACGGCGAGGCTTGTCTGGGTTGGCTTGATCGCGAAACTCCTGATCTTTCCGCCGCGCGCTGCTCAGTGGAATGGATCATCGAGGACGCCATCCGGGCGAGCGAGGTGATTCGCCGCATCCGCACGCTGGCCAAGAAAAGCGAGATCGAGATGGTGCCGCTCAATATCAATGAGATCGTCAAGGAGGTTGTCGCGCTGGTGACTCGCGAGCTGGTCAGCCACCAGGTGTCGTTGCGAACCGAGTTGGCGGCGGCCCTCCCCATGATCCTGGGTGACCGGGTTCAACTGCAACAGGTGATCATGAATCTCGTGATGAACGCGATTGAGGCCATGCAAACAGTCAGAGACCGGCCGCGCGAACTGGTGATCCGGTCATCCCAGGACGATCTGGGAGGCGTGCACCTCGCCGTGACAGATTGCGGCGTTGGGATCACCGAGGACCACGCTGACCAGGTGTTCAACCCCTTTTTCACCACCAAATCAACCGGCCTTGGAATGGGCCTTTCGATCTGCCGTTCGATCGTGGAGGCTCACGGAGGGAGCCTGTCGATTGCCTGCAAGCAGGAGCCGGGCGCGACGTTTCAATTGGTCCTGCCGTTGCATGAAGAGGTCGTGTCGTGACCGGGCGCTGTGACTCGCCGCGCGGAGGCGCGCAAGCGGAGAAGCCGAGCGGAAGAGCGCTCGTCTTCGTGATCGACGACGACGTCTCGATGCGTCGTTCGCTCGCGAATCTTTTTCGATCGGTAGGCTTGGACGTTGTTGCGTTCGGATCGGCGCAAGAAATGCTGCAAGCCAAGCTTCCGGATGTTGCCAGCTGCCTGGTCCTTGACGTCAGGCTGCCGGGATTGAGTGGCCTCGAGCTGCAGACTGAGCTCGCCAAGTTGAGCCTTCGCATTCCGATCATTTTCATCACTGGTCATGGCGACATTCCCATGACCGTCAAGGCCATGAAGGGCGGAGCGGTCGATTTTCTCACCAAGCCGTTTCGCGATCAGGAGCTGCTTGACGCCGTGGTCGCCGCGACCGAACGGGATCGCAAAAGGCGGGAGGTTGAGAAGACGGTTGCCAACCTGCAGTCCTCGTTTGAGGCCTTAAGCCCACGCGAACAGGCCGTGATGAAACTGGTCACTGCTGGGCTGATGAACAAACAGATAGCCGCAGAGCTCGGGCTGGCCGAAATTACCATCAAGATCTACCGCGGACAGGTAATGAAGAAAATGGGCGCACGGTCGCTGGCCGATTTAATCAGAATGGCTGAGCCCCTGGGAATTCGTCCCAACCGGCCGGAACAAGCCTAAGTATGACTATACAATTTCATCTCTCAAGCCCACCCTTGACCCAGCCGACTATGCTTCGGCAATCGCCTTTGCTGCGTTAGGAGGGGTCGTTTTGTTCACGCCTTCGCTCATTTCCGTGGTCGATGACGACGGCTCCGTCCGTGCTGCCATAAATAATCTTTTGGAATCCCGCGGCTACATCGTCCATACATTTGCATCCGCCGAGGAGTTCTTGCGCTCGCCACACCTGAATGAAACATCGTGTGTGATTGCGGACGTCCAGATGTCGGCTATGAGCGGCTTGGACCTGCTGACACATATGCGGGCCGAAGGTTGCGATGCTCCATTCATTTTCATCACTGCCTTTCCCGATGATCGCGTTCGCGCCCGGGCGCTGAGCGCGGGAGCGATTTGCTTCCTGGCCAAGCCATTCGCAGGACAGCACCTGATCAGGTGCCTACATACCGCACTGGATAAGCATCGCGGCGGAGCTAACGCGTGAGACGATGAGCACGCAGTCTGCTCAGTTCGGTGCTGATCTGTGGGCGGAACCGCGCGCTTCGCAACACCGCAACGTCGATGAAGACCTCGGCCTCGCATCGCAACTCGTAACCAGTCGTTGGCGATCGGGCTCCCCTATCGATATTTTTCGTTCGGTATTCGTCACTGGCTTGCGGCGGGGCTCCATCACCTACGGTCGCGAACGCTTTGAGATTTACGACGAAGCCACTTGCTCGACTAACCTCAGTTTCAACTGGTCGTGGCCACCCTAGAGGAGGCCCATATCTCAGGCATTGCTAACAGCAGCGATGATCTCGGCAGGCGCTCCTGTTCGCGGCGAAAGTTTGACTCTGATGAAGGCGCGCTCCATCACGGTGCTTGGCCCAGATTGCTGAGTGTAACCATTCAACTGGGCCGGCCGATGGAGTGCGTGTAGCATTCGCCCGGAATAGTCAGCATCAAGGCGAGATCGGATATCTTGTGCGATTACGCGGCTTTGTCGCGAGTTGAGGCAGATTATCCGTAGGCAGCGCCTGCACCACCACGGCAATGAGAGCTCTGCTAGGCTTTATCGTAACACCGCTCCAGCAGAACCACGCCTAGACGTTTTTGAAATTCCGCTACCTGCCGTAATACTGCATCTCGTTCTGCGCCGCGCGGAAGCCGCTTTACTGACACTAGGATGCTGATCAGCAGTCCGAGCAGCTCCTCAACGGTAGCCGCGTCATTCGCCTCTTGAAGCCCGTCATTCATGCGAGCAACCTCCTCCATTGCTTTCGACCTTCCGGAAAGCGGGGGATCGCAATGCCCCAATCCCAGCAGGGATAGATCATCGAATAGACCTCTAGTGCGCTGTCCCAGAAATTCGTTGACAGGGTAGCGCGAGTTTGAGAACGCAATCGCCGATAGCGGTCCACACGAGCGAGCGTGACTTTGCAGCGTGGATACGGATAAAGTGGCCGATTTTGTGATGAGATCGGTGGTGGAATCGGACAACCCCCGCCTGATTGCCCGCTGACCGATGAGCAAGGCGAAGCGTTCGTCCTGTTAGCACGATGAGGCCTAAATTGCCGTGAAGTGAATGTGCCGAAGCGGAGCGCGTCAGCCGGCTCACGTTCACAGTCCAGCGTCAGCGCCGCAGAGAGCGAGGCGCGACCGTGTTATGGTCGTGAGCTGCGCTGCGTTCGTCGCTGGAAATCGTCAGCATCGCCTCAGGCCGCTCGGTGCGCATCGGGTATGTCCTTCGATCAGGATACCCAAACCTCCTGCAATAATCATGCTACGAACTTGCGAGACAGAAATCTAGGGTTCAGACTCAATTGATCCAATAGGCGACGACTGCGGCGATGTGGACGGCGGCCAAGAAGTTTCTGGCGAGTTTGTCGTAACGAGTTGCGACACGCCGGAAATCCTTGAGCCGGCAGAAGCAACGCTCGATGACGTTGCGCCCTTTATAGGCGCGCTTGCTGAAGTTGTGGAGGGTCACCCTGTTGGATTTGTTTGGAATGACGGGCTTCGCACCACGATTGACGATTTCGGCGCGAAAGCCGTCGCCGTCGTAGCTGTTCAGTCCCAAGCTTTGATGGTGCATTCTTGTCGCACGATTCGAAGGATGCGCTATGGGACAGGTTTTACACGGCTGCGCCACCACGACGGAGGCAGTCCGTCGAGCAATACAAAATAGTCAAGAGAGCCTGAGCCTGAGAGCCCTCGCCAAGCGCTACGGGATCAACCAGAAGACTGTCGCGAAGTGGAAGCAGCGCGAGACCGTCGTCGATCGTTCGACTGGCCCCAAGGAAGCCAAGTCGACTGTCCTTTCCATTGAGGAGGAGGCGATCATCGTCGCTTTCCGGCGGCACACGCTGCTGCCACTCGACGATTGCCTCTATGCGCTCCAGCCGACCATCCCGCATCTGACGCGGTCATCCCTGCATCGCTGTCTCCAGCGCCACGGCATCAGCCGATTGCCGGAGGTCGAAGGTGGCAAGCCCTCGAAGAAGAAGTTCAAGGCTTATCCGATCGGCTATTTCCACATCGACATCGCCGAGCTCCAGACCGCTGAAGGCAAGCTCTACCTCTATGTCGCAATCGATCGCACCAGCAAGTTCGCCTTCGTGCAACTGGTCAGGAAGACGGGAAGGACCTCAGCCTCGGCCTTTCTCGAAGCTCTGATCGCGGCCGTCCCCTACAAGATCCACACGGTGCTCACCGACAATGGGATCCAGTTCACCTTCCCGCCGCGCTATGCGGATGGCCCGACGGCAAGATACGTGACGCATATGTTCGATATGCGATGCCGGGAAAACGGGATCGAACATCGGCTGACCAAGATCAAGCATCCCTGGACCAATGGCCAGGTCGAGCGCATGAACCGCACGATCAAGGAAGCGACCGTCCAACGCTACCATTACGATCGACACGATCAGCTCGAAGCCCACCTTGCCGACTTCATCACCGCCTACAACTACGCTCGGCGGCTGAAGACCCTGAAGGGCCTCACGCCCTACGAATACATCTGCAAATGCTGGACTTCCCAGCCCGAACGATTCAAACTCAACCCGCTCCAGCAAATGCCGGGACTAAACACCTAGCACCTCGCGGGTCACGGTTCTCTTCATCGATTGACCCGCGACACGTCGACCGCGATGTTCCTGTGAGCGGGTTTTCGATTACTCCCAGATGGCTGCAAACCATGCGCCGGCGGTATTATCGACCAACACCCCCGCGACTCGATCTGGACCTACGCACGCGTTGGGCGGAACGGCAGCGTGAATCGGGCGCAGCCGAATGTCCATGTCCCTCGGTACTTTGTTGTCGGTCTTGGCGCGATTGGCTGCGTGATCGGTCATGACCGCGAGCCCAATGCTACAGCCGCGTCCAAGCCCAATCGAGTATAGGCCACATACTCGCTCACGGGGGAACAGGCCACGCGATCAGAGGCAGTCGGGTATCACCGGAGCAGCTTGGGAATGACAGCTGGCACCAATTCGAGCTCAGGGTGCGCGATGGCCCGGGAACTTGGTGATGTGCCTTGCTTCACGAGAGAAAGCAGGCGTAGCGGCCGGCATGCCTTCCTTGACGCTGCCGGCTGTCACATTTCCGACCTCTCCGTCTTGAACCTGACGTGCCTGATGTTGAAAGTGGAAACTCATATGATGATCGCCGTCTCTCGTGCTGAGCCGAGCGGAAGCGTGACGATCATCCGCCCTGAGCCGTGGTCCCGACCTAGCCGTAGGCTCTGCTGCTTCGCACGAGGATGCGGCTTGCCAGGTAGTGTGCGGAAGGTTCTGCAAAAGCTGAGAGGCTGAAGCGGTCATGGTAAGTCCGGTGATTGCGAAGATCACCGCTCGTAGAGGAGCTTGGACCCGCCATGACCGTGACGAAGATTAGGACGGACGTCTCTGCAGTCAAAGAGTTGTTGAGGTCGGACAAGGAGTTCCTGAAGCCGCTGATCCAGGGTGCGGTGCAGGAAATTCTCGAAGCCGAGATGACGGAGACGGTGGGTGCGGAGAAAGGCGAGCGCAGCGAGGGACGGCTTGGCTATCGCTCCGGCTACTATCCCCGCTCGCTGATCACCCGGGCCGGCAAGATCGAGCTGAAAGTGCCGCAGGACCGGCAGGGGCGGTTCTCGACCGAGCTGTTCGAGCGCTATCAGCGCTCGGAGAAGGCGCTGGTTGCGGCCTTGGCCGAGATGTACGTGCAAGGCGTCTCGACGCGGAAGGTGAAGCAGGTCACCGAGGAACTGGTGGGCCATGCGTTCTCGGCCTCGGCGATCAGCGCGATCAACAAGCGGCTGGATGCGTCACTGAAGGCCTTTTGCGAGCGCAAGCTGAAGGAGCCGTTCCCGTATCTGATCCTGGACGCCCGCTACGAGCGCGTCCGGGACAACGGGATCATTGCGAGCCAGGCGGTGCTGATCGCGATCGGCGTCGACTGGGAAGGCCGGCGCCAGGTGCTTGCGGTCGAGCTTGCCAACCGGGAGAGCCGGTCGAGCTGGAAGGAGTTTTTAGAAGCGTTGAAGGCGCGCGGCCTGCATGGCGTCGAGTTTGTCGTCTCCGACGATCATCCCGGCTTGAAGAAGGCGATCGCCGAAGTGCTCGCCGGCGTGTTCTGGCAGCGCTGTTATGTGCACTTCCTCAGGAATGCGCTCGACTATGTGCCGCGCAAGGTCGACGACGATTGTCTGCTCGAGCTGCGCCGGATGTACGACCGGCGCGATCTTGGCGAGGTGCGGCGCGATCTGGCGGCCTGGCTTGGCAAATGGGGCGGCAAATACCCCAAGCTCACCGGCTGGGTCGAGGACAACATCGAGGAGACCTTGACCTACTTCCGTCTGCCGCTGGTGCACCGCAAGCACATGAAGTCGACCAACATGCTGGAGCGCCTCAACGAAGAGATCCGGCGGCGTACCTATGTGGTGCGCATCTTCCCCAATGCCGAGAGCTGCCTAAGGCTGGTGCGGGCGCTCACCGTCGAGCGCCACGAGGCCTGGCTCGAGGACCATCGCTATCTGAACATGGATCTGTTGAAGGAGCACAAGAAGGAGACGCTACGCCGGGGCGGCCTGACGATGCTCAGGCCCACCAAGGGGATGGCTTGGCCGGATCCCATGACCGATTTTGCTGAACTTGACGCACAGAACTGCTTGCCATCGAGCTCAAAGGCCGTCCAGACGAATTATTGGCCCCAATGCGGTCGGGCCACGCGGATTTTCCCCGATCCTTTAGCGCTCTTGCCGGTCGGTAACCATTCCAGCTCGATTTCCGCGACTGGCACGGTGCTTGCTGGAGGATCACTCGTCGAGCGCCAGGTCTGCCTATGAAGCCCCGTCACGTCACCCTCCGTCCGCCCCGATTTTGCCTCGCACGAAGAACGCACCAACGGTGCGGATTTTGATAATTCCCAATTAGCGTTCACCGGTTCTTGGGACAGCTGAATAGCTTTATCTGGCGAAGACCGCAAAATTGGAGAGTAACGCCATGAGTGCAGCGGCTTTGATCGATAACGTCATTCCGCGTGCCCATGTGTTCAAACGCGCAGCGCGCATCGGCGCCGAAGTCAAAAATCTCAAGCTCTCGGGCGATTTGCCGGGCCAGACGATCGCTGCAATCAACGGCTTGCTGCTCGAGCACAAGGTGATCTTCTTCCGCGACCAAGATCATTTCGATGACGCCGAGCAGGAGCGGTTTGCTGCCCGTTTCGGGAAACTGGTGCCACATCCGATGCTCGGTGTTAGCAAAGGAACGACATCGCTTCTCGAGCTTAACTCCGCGCGCGGCGGTGGCCGGGCCGATGTGTGGCACGCAGATGGGACCTTCGCCGATGCCTATCCCAAGATTTTGGTGCTGCGAGCCGTTGTGATCCCGCCATTTGGCGGCGATACGATCTGGTCGAACACCGCGGCCGCTTATCTCGACCTGCCGCCACCGCTGCAACGGATTGCTGACGAGCTCTGGGCCGTTCACAGCAACCTCTTCGACTACGCCGGAATGGCCCGTGTCCGCGAGGTCGACAAGAAGCATTTTGACGAGGTCTTCACTAAAACGATCTTCGAGACTGAGCATCCCGTGGTACGTGTCCACCCCGAGACCGGGGAGCGGACGCTAGTGCTCGGCGGTTTGGTGCAGCGTTTTATTGGCATTCCCAAATATGACGGCCAAAAGCTGTTTGATATATTCCAGTCTCATGTCACCGCGCCCGAGAACACCGTACGCTGGAATTGGAAGGAGGGCGATGTCGCGATCTGGGACAACCGCGCCACGCACCATTATGCGGTCAATGATTATGGCGACCAGCACCGCGTCGTTCGTCGTGCCACCATTGATGGTGACGTGCCCGTCAGCGTTGATGGCCGGCGCAGTGTAACGCGCGTCAAGGCCACAGGCAGCGCCTATGAAGGTCACCTAGCGCGTTCGTAAATCAGTAGAGATCGGACGGGTGTAGATGGTTTCATCCGCGCGCTGGTTGCCTATGGTAGCTCAGTCAAGCGGCCCGCGCGGGTCTGACGAAGATCTGGTTTCCGCGAGCCGCTCTGAAGGTTCAGGCGTTCAGTAGTGATCGCGCTTGCCCCACGGAACGGGAGATTCGTTATGCAGCACGGCTGGGCCACTTGCACTGTGGAGGGGGCCTCTCGTCCTAGAGAACCTAATCAGCGTGAGTCCCGACCTCTAACAAGCCGATTAGTTCTGTTCTGGGGGCGGAGCGGAGAGCAAGTACGTGATTAAGCAAAGGAATGCAAGCAGCAGCAGTACTTCCGCCGGGCTTTGCGCCCGTTCTGCAACGGCGAACATCGACGGGCCGAAGGTCAGCGCCGAAGCCTGATATACACTTGCGCCGTCAGGCGCGGTCGCTGACCGGGTCGTTTCCGATTCTGCAAGACGTGCGGAGAGCGGCCACAACCATCCACACGAATGTCGTCAATTCCGGCCAACTGTCTCGTCGGCGCGTTCAAACCGCCCCGAGCGTAGATAGGCGCACCTGGTCTAGCGGGCGACGCAACGAAGAAAGGTGCCGAAGATCTCAAAATCGACATATAGAGGCTCTGTACGAACTTGCGACCTCCATCATGATAATCTTGAGGCTCCGGCCTGTCGCGCTCGCGTTTTGCCAACTTGGGGATGAATTGTCCGGCATCACGCAGCGTTGGGCGCTGCTCCTCCAGCTGGGGTGCTAGCGGTTGCCCACTACGATATCTCCTCTCCCCACTCTGCATGCAGATACCTACCAGCCATTAGGTAGCTCCATCAGCATGCTCTATTGGACGTCCGCGCCCTCAACTCGATATCGTGGGCACTTTCGCTGCAGTGGCCCACTCGGAATATAGGCAATATTCGCCTTTGCATCAGGAGCACAGCGGACAGAAAAAAGCATCTTGATCCGCACTGCGCCCGTTTATGAGTTCGCGCCCCAACTTTGAGGACTTAGAAGAATATCGACGTAGACACCAACAAGTTCAACGCATGTCCCGTTTCGCGTGTGTGTGTAATGCTCGTCGGGTTGTTGATGTATGCCAGTCCTACGCTCGCATATATCCCGGGTGCCAGATGCGCGGTATAGGTTCCTAAGATCGCTGTGCTGTCGCGATGCACGAGATTCCCTTCAGCCAAGGCAGCCTCCACTGCATAGTTGCTCCAGACGGTGTTAGTCGCGACAATAACAATCTGATCACTGGGCCGGCTGTCAAACAGTCCCTTCGCATAAAGACGAAGTTCGTAATATTGACTGACTCTGTTTAGGTCAGGCGGGGCGTACATTACAGAGAACCCGCCATAGATACCACGATACGCCGAGCCCTGGAGATCAGACTGCCAAAGTTGCCTGTCTGCAGCGACGTAGTAGACGCTGTTCGCGTTGTCTCTGGCTTGCTGCGGGTACTGCAAGTTCTTGTAGCTGCTGTTATTGAAACCAACGCCAGCCCGCAACCAGGTCTCGGGTACGCCCGGAGCAGCTTTGTTTTTGTAGCCCATTTCATCAAGCAAAAGAATGCCGGCGTTGGCCGTTCTCCAGTTTAGGCCTGTTGGATTTTCAGTTATCTCCCCAGATTGTCCGTCTGGACTGAGTGAGCGCTGGATTGAGAACTTGTTATATAGGCGATCATCGAAATTGTACTTAACATTGAGAGCTGGCGTAGGCGCGGCATTATTGCTCATGCCTGCTTGATACAGGATGTTCGACGAGGGGGCCATAACGCTTGCTCCTGCATTCCCTCCGACCAATGTGCCTGCGAACTCATTTACATTTCTGAGATAACCCATCTTGAGTTCGAGTGTCCTGTCGAAGAACGTCTGGTAGTAGGCAATTGTGTTGATTCCCAATCTATCTGGCCCGCCGGGTTCCCATGTCCAGTATTGCTGCTCTGCTCCCACAATGATCTGACCATCGGGAATTCCAAAACGGCTGAAATCGTAGGTCACAATCATGAAATTTACGGTGCTGAATGTGGGATTCTGGCCCATATATCGTTGATTGGCGATGCTGGTTCTCGCTGCATTTGGGAATTGATTGTCTACAAGGCTGTTTACTGTCCCGCCAACATAACCGATCCCTACGTCTGCCAGCGCGGGTCTAGCGCCGCCTTTATCCTGATCTATCGTATCCGCAGGACCAGGTATATTGAGCCACATACCTTTTTCGCGGAGATTCTCGAACTTTGCGAACGGGTTGATCTCCTTTTGAGTTCTGATCTTAACGACTTCATCCGCACTGTCGCCCTTTGCGGTAGGCAAACCGGCACTTTGTGCTAGCGCCGAGCCATCGACGAGAAGCGTTGCTCGTTTGAGGCGGCGGCTTCGGAATTTCGTGGCTGGATCAGACTCCCTTTGAAGCCTTCTTTTAGCAACCTCATCCGGAATGCCGTTTCTTGGATTAGGCACGTTGGCAGTTTGTGCGAGCGCCGGACTACCGACGAGACTCGCTGCTAGGGAGAGTGCGATAGCAACTCCTCTTTGCTTCGTAGTTGGTCGAAAGCTGAAAACCGGTGCCGTAGCCGAGTATATCTGAATTGATGCAGCCACAACAAAGCAACCATGCATAGTGAACTACGCGTCCGTATTGATAATCTTGAATGGATTGCGGCTCCGGCCTAATCGGCCCAGAGCTCAGCCGCAGCTTTTGGCGTTTAAAGGCGGCCGGGCAAGATAGCCCTCGTCAGAAAGGAAGGCGCAGGCTCCCACGCGAGCCCCGACGCGTTGCTCCACGGCGCTTCGTTGGCATCGCGGTAGCCGAGAGACGGGCAACCGATAGGCCCGAAGCCCAGAGACCTTTGAAGCCTGCGCGCTCGCCGATCGCACCAGAAAGTGCATTCATGGACTTCCATACGAAAGGAGAGATCGCGGTTGGAGCAGATTTGATAGCGGCAGGCGACGCATTAGCACCTCCATCCGGTGAGTTGGCGCTGCCAAACCCATGTTACAGCCCCGAATTGCTTAACGTTCGACCCGCGCGACGTTCATTGGCAACCGATTGCCATGTGCGCTCATCACGACCAACTGCTAAGGTTGGTAGTTGACTGGACGCAGGGCGTCCCCTGTGGATACGCGGATTGTTTACTATGCCGCGCGGGGCGAGACTGTCCCGGCATCTAAACGAGCTGTGGCGAAGCTGGCATCGTCCGGTGGAAATCGGGCGTCGGTCACTCGTGAGCGCTGCAGCCACTCAGCCTTGTACCCGCCGACCTCTCGGCCGAAGCGCACGAAAGGAGCGGTGATGCTTTTGGATCCGCTCACGCTCGCTTGTTGTACTAATAGGGTAAGCGGTCCAGATAAGCGTCGAATGCGGCAGCAACAGCGCGCGTCACAAACCGGTGCTCCTGCCTCACGCGGATGAAACCCTTCTCGATTTCCACTATCCCGTCCTCGGCGAGCATCGCCAAGCGTTCAGCTGAATCGAGAAAAGGGATCCCACTAAACCCGTGGGCGGCACAGATTGCCGGCACGTCGGCCTCCAAATCGCACATCAGCCGCTCGATGATTGCGGCTCGCACGCGGTCTTCATCGGTGAGATGGTAGCCTTTCGACGTCGCCAGACAACCAGCTCCGATATGCCGGCTGTAGGAGCGAGTTGCCACTTCATTCTGGACGTAACCCTCGCCGAGACGGCCGATGGCCGATGGCCGAAGCCGATCAGGGCTTTGCAGGTATCGGCTGAGTAACCCAGCGAGTTACGCCGCAGGCGGCCGGCTTTCTGCGCCAGCGCGAGCTCGTCGTCCGGCAAGGCGAAATGGTCGAGCCCGATTTGACTGTAGCCAGCAGCGACCAGCGTGTCGGCCACGGCCGCGGCCTGTTCGGCGCGGGCCGCGTTGTCCGGCAGCGCCGCCTCATCGATCCGGCGCTGACGTTTCATGTAGGAAGGAACGTGCGCGTAGCCAAAAACCGCCAGCCGGTCCGGGCGCATGGCCACTGCGGTTGTCGCGCTTTCGACGCAGGACCGCACCGTCTGATTAGGAAGACCGAAGATGAGGTCGAGGTTGATGCGGCTTATTCCGTGCTCGCGCAGATTTTCGACGGCAGCGGCCGTCTGCGACTCACGCTGGACCCGGTTGATCGCTTTTTGAACAATAGGATCGAAGCTCTGCACGCCGAGGCTCGCGCGGTTCATGCCCGCTGCTCCTAAGGATTCGGCCATCTCGACCGTGAACGTGCGCGGGTCAATCTCGACGGCGATCGTAGCCGATTTCCTGAACGCGAAGCGGCGACGCAGGAGTTCGATCAGGGCCAGGAACTCCGCTGGCTCGATGACGGTCGGCGTTCCGCCGCCGAAGTGCACGTCGCTTACGGGCAGTCCTTGCGGAGCTTGCTCCGCGACCAAACGGATCTCCTCACGCAAGACCGACAAATAATTCAGGATCGGCGCATGCCGGCGAGTGATGGTCGTAGGGAAGCCGCAATACCAGCAGATCGACCGGCAGAACGGAATGTGGAGATACAGCGATACGGATTCCTCAGCCGCCAGGCACCTCAGCCATTTCTCACAATCGGTGGGGCCAATCGCCGTGGAGAACTCCGGTACAGTTGGATAGATGGTGTACCAAGGCAGGCGCGCATCGCAATACTTTTGCAGGATTGAGGTCTGCAACGGTTATTGTCCCATGCTTATACCAGAACCAACCTAACGGCTGCGCTCTCCTGTGTCTTTGCGCTATATCAATCGCTTCGCTTCACGCGCGAAATCTGCGTCCCGTCGATGTCGATGCTACGGCGACCCGTTAGCGGGGGTGATAGTCACTCCCTGACATTGATTTTGATGTTTCCCAGGGAAAGGAATTTATCAAATGACTGACGTTGAAGCGGACGTCATGTCGACGATTGATCTGCGCCTCGTTCCGCTTTCGAGCGGTATCCCGCGTCTTCGGTTTGATCGACACGTCGAGGCGGAAGGAGTGACTGATGAGGAACGCCAGGTCCAGCTCCTGAACGAAATAGCAGAACTGCGCTTGCGCGAACGCAAAACAACGATTGGGCGAGCGACGGATTCGAGCAGTGCGAGCTCGGCAACACTCGCCTCCGCGATCTCGCTGACCTGCTCTGCAAGACCAATCATGACCGCGAACGGCTTCTGGTCGCGCTGCTTGTTCCTGCGCAATCGCTGCACGGCGTCTTGGTTGCGAGCGTCGCAAAGCAACTGGTAGCCGCCAACTCATTTTATGCCGACGATTTGGCCGCTGGCGATCGCCGCGGCAATGTCGTTGACACCATGACTGAGCCGAAAACCACATGTCGGGCACGCAATCGCTTCAGCATGAAACCTCCGGCTCGCCGGATCGGCATATTCGCTCGCGCAGGCCGCACACATTGCAAACTCCCTCATTGCGGTGTTGCGGCGATCGTAGGGAAGCCGTCGGCCATAGTATAGCGTGGGCCGCAATGGGAGCAGTTGATGAAGGGATAAAGGTAATAGCGGCTGTTCGGGTCGAACAACTCATCGAGACATTGCTGGCACGTCTTGGTATCGGCGGCGATCCGCGTCGACACCCTTCCGCTTTCGCTGGCGCGGATCGAAAAGTCTTTCGCCCCAAGCAAGCCAATTTCCTGAACGGACATGTGGTCAATCCGCGCCAATGGAGGCCTTTCGAGCGGCAAAGCGGCCATAAACTCGGACGTCCGGTCGCCCTCGATCTCGATGATCACGCCATCGGGATCGTTCGCGACGAATCCGGTTAACCCGTAGCGCGTAGCGAGACGATAAACATACGGACGAAAGCCGACGCCCTGCACGGCACCACTGACGCGCACGCACAACCGCGTTCCATCGCGGATCATGGCGTCTCTGCTCGCGATCATCGCATTGCGTCCTCGACTGAATGCCTCTGATGCGCGCCCTGCTCCCGGATCCAAGCGTAGAGCGCGGTAAAGCCCTCGCCCGTACGCGCCGAAACCGTCAGCACCTCGATCTTCGGATTGATGCGTCTCGCATATTCGATGGTCTGGGCCAAATCGAACTCGAGAACCGGCGCCAGATCAATCTTGTTGATCAGCATCAGCGACGATGCGGCGAACATATCCGGATATTTGAGCGGCTTGTCTTCACCCTCGGCGGTCGAGAACACCACGATCTTACAGGCCTCGCCGAGATCGAACGCCGCGGGACAGACCAGATTCCCGACATTCTCGATGAAGAGAATACCCCCGTTGAGCGGCGGCAAGTGGTGAAAGGCCTGGGCGACCATCGCCGCATCGAGGTGGCAGCCCTTCTCGGTATTGATCTGGATTGCGGGCACGCCGGTCGCGCGAATGCGATATGCATCGTTCGAGGTCTGCTGGTCGCCCTCGATGACCCCAACCGGCCGGCTCCCCTGAGCTCAGACACCGCGCGGACGAGCAGCGAGGTTTTGCCGACGCCTGGACCGGAAACAAGATTAAACACGAGCAGGTCATCGGCCAGAAAGCGCGCGCGGTTTTCGGCCGCGATCCTGTTGTTCTTGTGGAGGATGTCGCGCTCGATCTGAATGACCCGCTCGTTGCTCATGCCCGCCACGTTCAAGCCGGCCGGATCGGCCCCGCAATCCACAAGCGACCCTCCGCCGTGAGCATGCTGACCGCTATGATCTGTAACGTGATAATGGCCGTCGTGATGGTGGTGAGCATGATGCACATCCTCGCCGCTATGCACATGATCATGCTGGTGACCGTAATGATCATACGCATGATCATGCTGATTGCCCTTGGCTTGCGCAACTTGCCCGTGGGCGCGTTCGATCGAGGCCGTTCCTTCGCTGCAGCCACATAAGGTACACATCAGTCGACCTCCAACTCTTTCACTCGCATCTCTTCGCCCGCTGGCACCTGCAGCTGATAGCTGCCGCAGCAGGGACACGCACAATAGCGCTGGGCAATCTCAACGCTCCTTGAACAGGCCATGCACCAGGCAACGCCAGGCAATTCGACGATCTCGAGAGCGGGGCCATCGGCGATGGTCCGCGCGGCAACGGCCCCAAAGCAGAACTTCATCGCTTCGGGAGCGACATGGCTCAGCGCTCCGATCTCCAGAAACACAGTCCTCACTTTGGAAAATGATCGCCGCCGCGCCTCCTCCTCGACGATCTCGACGATGCCCTCACAAAACGCCATTTCATGCATCGCCAACTTCGCGAAAATTGAGTGTGAAACCGACGCAAGGGTCGAACGATGCGATCATCGCCCGAACCGCGCCCTCTCCCTGTTGTCTCGCCGTCAGTACCGCGCCCTGCAGGCCGCGGACAACCGGTCCGCGCGCATGGAAATTCCACTCGGTCGGAACCTGGCCGCCGCTGGGCTCTGTGCTGCCAAGAAGCATCGATACCGCGTCCATCAGGGCGCGGATCGCTGCGACACTGGCGGTATCCAGCGCGAAGTAGCGGACAAACAGGCTCCGCAGCAATTCCGCAAGCCGCTCGGCAACGATCAAGGCGATACGATGCTGCCGTGTCGCAACGCTGATCTCCTCGCCGCAGGCTGCCTCGCTCGCGGACAGGAATGCCACCTGGTGCGCGGCGGCACACAACGAGAAGATTCGGGATAGTACGTTGAGCAGTGAAGCGGGCGGCTTGCCGGCGAACAGCCGCGCCAATGGGGGCCGCGCCCGCGGCAGAATTTCGATCGCGGCAATGGCGTTGCCAGCAAGCCGTACGGTAACATCGATCTGGTTGCGGACGGCGAGGCTCATGCGCAGGCTCGGTCAGTACTCCCAGCAGAAAATGCCGGCGGTCGATCGAACTGATATGTGGCGCATCGGGCTCATGTGATGCCGCGCGGTTGGCCGGAGACATCAGCGCCGCGAGAGCTACTTCGGCGGTCGCGCGAGCGGACACCATATCGTCGAACTCAAGCATGGGCGAGAACAGTGAGCAGCTCGCGATCGAGCCCACGGCCGCGAGCTCGCAGACGGTGAACTCGACGTGGCCGGCCGGAAATCGCAAGCGCAGCCTCGATCCCAGGTCCAGAGACGATGGCGAAGTGCCGTCACGCACGGGTGTGACCACGTTCATGAACCATGGCGTGACCACCACGCCGACGACCCTGCCCTCGAGCGCGCGAAAGCCGACAGCTTCGACGCTCAAGGCCTCGTTAAAGATCGGCAGCTCGCGCATGGTGCGATCGGCGATATCCCGATAGGCTGCCGCGAGCATTTCGCCCCAAGCGGCGGACGCATCGGCGTGCCCGCTCCTGCGGGGATGCTGTTCGAAGTCAGCGGTCATCTTCAATCGCCATGAAGTTCGAGGCTAGCGAGTTGCAATTTGGAGAACGCCCATTTTCGGGCAAGACGGCGAAAGGTATTCCCGCCGCAATCTGCGCGGCCTCATCCCCTCAGCCGCGTCGTGGACTATCCAGCAGATGCCGCACTCCATGCACGCTCCGTCAGCGAGATCGTTCCAGACGCCACAATTCTCGAAGCTCATCATTCGAAGTAGACTTTGATGATTTCTTGAAGGCGTTCGGCGGAATCCCAGAAATCCTCCTCGGCAGCGAGCGCAACGGTCGGCACGCCGCCGACCTCCAGCGTATCCAGAATGATAGTGTCCAGGGCATTGAAGAACTGCACGGACCAGACGTTCCGGATGCCCGTCGCAAGCACTCGGCAGGTCCCATAGCCGCGCGAGATGAGCTGGATCGGCCCGTTGCCGACGCTTTGCTGCAGAAACGCCAGGTCGGCCGGGCTCATCGGCAGCAGGGTGAAGTTGATGATCTGCGAACGCATACCCGGTCGCCAGGTCAGCGCCCGCTCGCGGATTTCCGCGAGCACCGGCAGCACGTTCATCGCGCCGTCTGGCGCCGCGCCGATCATGAGATCGCTCAACGTGAGGTCGGTAGCGGCGCGACGCACGATCTCCGGGATCGCGCCGACCTCGACATATTCGTGTGCGGCGCCCGTCTCGATACGCACACGCCAGATTCCCGCAAGTGCCGATTCCTGGATTTGCGCCAAAGAGCCACACGGCAGCGCAACGAAGCCGGCGACCTCGCCTTCCCCAAGCACGTCCGCAATCAGCTTGCGCTCGAGATCGGTGAGGTTACCGAGCCTAAACAGCCGCGTCGGCACCTCGCGCTCTCTGGCCGGCAACGGCAGCTGCGACGGAAGACAACAGCGCGATGGCATTCGGACAGTTCGTTGCAAGCTCGACGCCATTGAGCGAAGCGGGTTGTGCGAACGCACCTGCAGCCGTGAGCGCGCTATGGACTATGCCGAGACTTTCCTCGACGATGGGAAACACGCTCACCGGCTGCTCGGCTGTCGGGCGCGACCCAGACACCTGTTTCATGATACGACGTTCCGTTGTGTGCTAGGGGATGACGCTTTTGAGGACGGACGTGCCATTGGCTCGCGGGCGACCAATGAGCTTCGACATGCGGTCGATATAGATCTGCTTGGTCTTGGCAATCAGGCCGAGCGTCTCGCGCCGGCGGGAAACGGTCGGCCTCGGCTGCACGCGCACGCCGAACCGCAGGTCCAGCTCACCTTCAGCGTCGCGCGCGATCACCGCTCCGACCAGGCGCCCGTGAAGCGTGTCGACCGGTTCGGGAAGTAAGATTGGGATGCCGATCGCCTTGGGCCGACGTGCGGAACCGCCGTCCGACAACAGCACTGCGACCGTACCTTCGGCATCGGCCGCAGCCGAACCGATAGCGACGCTTGCGGTCCCTACCTCGGACGGACGGAGCCGCGTCAGATCACGTTTCTCTGGCTGGAACTCCATCAGCGGCCTCTCTGATTGTCGATGGTTCTGCTGGATGAATGTTAGCAAAGCATGTGCCAATCGTTGTCCTTCGCATCGCGTTCCCGGTCGGATCAGCAGTGCAACGCCACTTGACATATTACGCGTAAAGCTTTTTCGGCAGGAAATTTGGTTTGCGTGGATAGTGGCACGCATGGGCAAGGCAGTATCCGCAAGCAGCACCAGGCTAGCGCAGGTGCTCGGGCAGTTGCGGCTCGCGGGCCGATCAAGTCCGCAAAGAAGCGGCCGCAATCGTGATCATTGAGGGCCGCATTAAGGCCGTCGAGCGCGTCCGCGATCAGCCGCGCTTCGTCGTCATCCAAGAGGCGCACCGCGGTATCGATATGGACAAGAAGTTTGGCGCCGACCGGCGGCTCGGACAGCAGCATCACTGAGACACGCCGCTGTTCATTGCCATGCTCGCAAAGAGCCGACATGACGTCGGTCTCAACAATGGTCATTGGCAAGCCAAGGCACATGGTAATCCGCGAGCCGCTAGATCGGTTGCCCCCTCGTCTCATAGTTCGCATGATCTACATCATTCGCGAGCAGGCGCTCCGGCAGCGGCACGGTCCGCAGTTTTGCCGGAGAACCCCAGTGCGCCAGCAATTTGCACGCAAGTTCGATCGCAGGCGCAATCTGAGTACGCACCGGAGCGGTCAGCGGCCCGCCCCAATCCTCCAGATCAAGCGGCTGACAGCCGATTAGAGCCAGCTCTCGCGGGCAGCGGCCAAGCAGGTCGGCCGCACTTAGGACCTCCTGGAAACCGGTCTGATGCAGGCTCATCTTCTTGGCGCCGGTGAATTGCGGCACCTCGTCATCTTGCACGAGCTTCAAATGCCCGGGCGCGAGTCCATAATCGATGGCATCGAACACGATCAGGCAATCGGCCTCCTCGAGAAAATTCACAAGGTAGAGCCCCTGCGTGCCGCCGTCGAGGATTGTGACGTTATCAGGCACAGCATAACGGTGATGGAACTGCTCCACCACTCGCACGCCGAACCCCTCATCGGCCCAGAGGATATTGCCGATACCGAGCACCAGGATTCGCTTCGTATTCTCCGGAGTTAGCATCTGCATCGCCCATCAGTCGCGGAACTCGCGCTCGCCCAAAATCATCGAGGAGATGATGCTCTGGCGGGACACGATGTCTTCGCGAACCGCCGTATAGAGGTGGACGAGCGCAAACGCCACGATCACCCACAGGCCGAGATGATGCCAGGTGTGGACATCCTGGCTGTTCGGCCAAAACGAGAACGCCCAGCCGAACAGCTTGTATTGCCAGCTGTCGTTTCCGGCTCCCTGCGCGTACAGTGCAAAGCCGGTGATGATCATAAAGGCAATCGTCAGCGTAAACATGAAGAACATCGTGAGCTGGGCTAGCGGATTATGCCCGACACGTTTCCTAGGCTTGGCCGCAATGAGAGCGTACCAGCGGATCTCATGCCATATCTCGCCCCAATAGCTCTTCCGCCAGAGCGGCACGTAGAAAATCTGCTTGGCAGCCGGGTTGCCTATGAACGCCCAATAGATGCGCAAGAGGAAGCCGAGCGTGAGCACATACCCTGCGGAGAAATGCGCAAAGCGGATATAGCCGAACAGGAAATTGTCGCTTGCCTGTCCCGGCATGGTCGGTATTCCAGTGCCGATGAAATAGCCGGTGAGAGCCAAAACCAGGATTGCGGCGGCATTGATCCAATGCCACAGCCGCACCGGAGCCTCATAGACGTAGACGACGTCACGCTCGACATTGCGGCCGGTGCCTACCGCGTTGGGTGCTACAGCGGCGGTTAGCGCTCGCGGAGATTTGTCTTGCAACGCCACCTCCCTACCGGACCTTGACCGTTGCCAGTTCCTGGCCATCCGGCCCCATCACGTGGGTCGCGCAGGCCAGGCATGGATCAAAGGAATGGATCGTGCGCAGGATTTCCAGCGGCTTCTCCGGATCAGCCATCGGCGTATCCATCAGCGAGGCTTCAAATGCACCGATATTGCCCTTGGGATCACGCGGGGAGCCATTCCATGTCGTTGGCACGACGCACTGGTAGTTGTCGATCTTGGTCTCCTTGATCTTGATCCAGTGCCCGAGCGCACCACGCGGCGCCTCGGTGAAACCGTAGCCCTTGGCTTGCTTCGGCCAGCTCTCCGGCTTCCATCTATCGATGTTGGCGGTAGCGGTATCACCCACCTTGATCTGCGCGATAAGCTTGTCCTGGAAATAGCGCATCTGGTGCGCGGCCCACTGGCATTCGAGCGCGCGCGCCGCGGTGCGGCCTAGCGTCGAGAAGAGTGCAGCAAAGGGCAGATCGCGTGTCTTCAGCAGCTGGTCGGCCGGCTCCTTGAACTCCGCTTTGCCTTGCGCGTAACCTACGATGCATCGCGCCAGCGGCCCCACCTCTACGGCGTTGCCGCGCCAGCGCGGCGTCTTGATCCAGGAATATTTGCCGCCTTCGTCGAGCTCCTTGATGTTGGTCCTAGTGCCTTTGACCTTGGGCCCGAGCTGGAAGTTCGGCTCGGTCACGCCATCCCAGGGATGTAGTCCCCTGGTTTCGTCGGGATATTTGTACCAGGAATGGGCGACGAACTCCTGGATCTGCTCGGGATCGCCGTGATCGATCGGCAGCACTTCCCTGAGATTGCCATTGAGGATCACGCCGCGCGGCAGCTTCAGGCTTTTTGCGGAATAATCATTGGCGTTCTCGGGAATGTCGCCATAGGACATCACGCTCTTGCCCGACAAACCGCCGCCATAGAGCCAGTCCTTGTAGAACGAGCCAATCGCCACAACGTCGGGCAGATAAACCTGCTCGACGAATTCGATCGAGCGGTCGATGATCGAGGACACTAGGTTCAGCCGCTCCATGTTGACGGCGCCCACCGCGCCGGTGCCGTCGACATTGATGGCACAGGCCACACCACCAACCAGCCAGTTCGGATGCGGGTTCTTGCCGCCATAGATGGCGTGGATCTTGACGACGTCCTTCTGGAAGTCGAGCGCTTCCAGATAATGCGCCACGGCCATCAAGTTCGCTTCCGGCGGAAGCTTGTAGGCTGGATGCCCCCAATAGGCATTCTTAAACGGGCCGAGCTGCCCTGATTCCATGAACTTGGTGAGGCTGATCTGCAGATGCTTGAAATAGCCTGGGGATGACAGCGGCCAGGACGAGATCGACTGCGCCAACGCAGAGGTCGCCTTGGGATCGGCGTTGAGGGCGGAAATCATGTCGACCCAATCCAGCGCGTGCAGATGATAGAAGTGCACAAGATGATCGTGCACCTGCAGGCAGAGCTGCATGATATTGCGGATCGAATTGGCATTCTCGGGAATGGTGATGCCCAGCGCGTTCTCCACCGCGCGCACCGAGGTGAGCGCATGCGTGCCGGTGCAGACGCCGCAAATCCGCCCGGTGAACGCCCAAGCATCACGAGGATCGCGTCCACGCAGGATCGTCTCGATGCCGCGCCACATAGTTCCGGACGAGACTGCGTTGCGGATCACATTATTGGAATCGAGATTGACCTCAACGCGGAGGTGGCCCTCGACCCGGGTCAGGGGATCGACGACAATGCGTTTGCCTGCATCGTCGAGCTTGAACCCATTGGGTGTCTGGGCGCCCATCGTTGGTCTCCCCTGAATCGATTATTTTTCTTGAGCTGGACGGACTGGTTTACGGCTCAGCCGCTTCGCGGCCGTGACCGCCGCATGCACGGCAATGGCTAGGCCGACTCCGCCAGCAGCGGCCATACCGACCTGATCAGCGTTCTTCTCGACGCCGAACTGTTTGATAGCCGAGAGTCGATCGTAAACTGAGCCCTTGTCCCAGAACCCATCTTCGGAGCAGCCGAAGCAGCCATGACCGGATTGGATCGGGAAGGAGACGCCGCCGTTCCACCGAACGGCCGAACAGGCATTATAGGTGGTCGGCCCTTGCAGCCCATCTTGTAAAGGCAGGAGCCCTTGCGCGCGGACTCGTCGTCCCACTCCTCGACAAACTGGCCGGCGTCGAAGTGGGGACGCCGATAGCACTTGTCGTGGATGCGCTGGGAATAGAACATCTTTGGACGGCTTGGCGGTCGAGCTCGGGAAGCTTTCCGAACGTGGTGATGAAGGTCAGCAGGGCGGTCATGACCTCTGCGATGGGCGGGCAGCCGGGCACCTTGATGATCGTTTTGTTCGTGATCACCTTATCGATTGGCGTCGCGTGAGTCGGGTTGCGCTTGGCAGCCTGCACGCATCCCCAAGACGCACAAGTGCCCCAAGCGATGATCGCCATGGCATCTTCCGCCATCGCCCTGAGCTTTTCGACGAACGGCTTGCCGTTATCAATGCAGAACATGCCGCCTTCGTTCAGCGGCGGATTGCCTTCAACGGCAAGCACATACTGGCCTTTGTACTTGGTGCGCGTCTCCTCGAGGATGGCTTCGGCCTGATGTCCTGCCGCCGCCATGATTGGATCGTCATAATCCAGCCAGATCATCGACAGCACTACGTCCTTGACGAGCGGATGGGCCGAGCGGATGAAGCTTTCGGAGCAGCAGGTGCATTCGAGCCCGTGCATCCAGATCACGGGCACACGCGGTTTGGTCTCCAGTGCGTTGGCAATATCGCTTGCAGCGAGCGGGCCGAGCCCTAGGCTCGTTGCTGTCAAACTGCAGAACTTGTGGAAACTGCGACGCGTGATGCCCTGGCGTCTGATCACGCCGTAAAACGTTTCCATTGTCCCATCCACCAACCCTTCCATGTACTCTATTCTCGGCTACGACGAGTTGCTGACGTTCGGATAGCAAGAAGCACGCCAACACCAGACCTGGAACACATGAGAGGTACCAAGTCGTCTGCAGACGCCAAGCGCTTGACTTGTCACGCAAGGGCGAGGAGACACGATGAAATGGAACGAATTCAATCAGAAGCGGCAAGTAAGCTTCGGCTGCAGCTCAGTGACTATGCCATCAGTACGCCGTACACATCACGCAGCGCGGAACCACCGTATGAAGTCCTGGTAATCGCAGCGTCTGCATGACCATGTCGCTGTTCGACACGGTCTGATAGGCTAACCCTCACCTCGATGGGGGCATCGCCAGGTCTTTACTCGTCGATCTCGTTTCCGCTCTTCCGCGGCGCCCGCGCTTCTCCTCAGTCGACGCCCGCCGAAATCCAGCGCCTTCACCTTCTTCAGCCTTTCACGACGCCAGGTCCCTACAGGGCTAGCGCGGATTCTCCAGGCTCACAACCTCGTTGATTATGTGACGTGGCTCATCCCGGCCGACAAGCCGCTTATCGTAGAAGATCACTTCATATCCGTGTAACATCCCTTCCTTACGGCGAACGTAGCCAGCGGCTTCATAAAGTCTTTGAGCCCCTACTTGGATCTTTGTCGTGTCGAGTACTATCCGCTTGAATCCCAGGGCGGCGGCTCGCGTTTCCAATTCACTAAGAATCCTCCTCCCAAGCCCTCGCCGTTGAAAGGCGGGATCGACCCGCATACGCTTCAGCTCTGCGACGTCATCGTCAATAAGCTTCAATCCACCCATGGCAACGAGCTTGGAACCAATATGCGCAACTACGAAGTCTCCGCCAGACGCGATGTATACTTCTCCAATATTTCGTAAATCATCCTCCCACGCTCCTTCCGGGCCACACACACCAACCGCCTCCGATGCGCTTCTATGCAGATGCCACACATCATCAGTATCCCCTGACTCAAATTGACGAAACATCACTTCGTCCTGAGACATCGAACGCCACCTTTGGACCCGTGTCGGATGCCTGCGCCTCTCAGCATCACTACATGTTTTACCTAGCCAAATACCGCCGGCTATGGACGCGCCGCCGTTAACAGCCGCTGTGAAAGGACAGCCTCAACACTTTCCGAAGCCTCGACTCCGACAATTGGACGACCCGGCTCAACCGTATATTTCAAAGCCGTAGTACGGTGCATCCGGGTAAACTGTTCCAGCGCACAAACACACGAAGCGCGCAGCCTTCGGATTTCTCCACCATAGCGTTCGATGACGGGCGAAATGGTTGCAAACCTAGGAAAGTCCGCTTTCCCTTCCAGCCAACCTGGCGTGGGCTCCGCGCCTCTGTCATCTGGTGACAACCAGCGGAATACCTCGTGAATGCCTCCCTGCGGATAGTATTCGGACAGCCGATACAAATCCCTATAGAATTGCGGCTTCTGCTGAAAGAGTTCTTCGCCGACCAGTAGCACTGAGACCGCCACGACCCGGGCAGAAAACCGACCGCTTGGGCCAAGCCTATTCTTGTAAGGGTTTTTTCCGTAAAACACACGAAATTGGCTAAATAGGTCGGGCGACATATGTTCAAAAAATCGGGCCAGAACATAGTTCGCTGACTCAAGGCGTTCCAAGCATAGCGCAAGACATTGATGAGCGTCCGCGTCAGCCGCATCACGCAATTCAAGTAGAGCTGCGATTGCCAATTTTAGCTCGCTCTCGATGAGTTGATGACCCAAGCAAAAGTCTCGCTCCTCGACCCCGGCGGCGCCAAGGCAATATATGCGAGGATCGCTCTGCACTGGATTCGTCAGGATCATATCTTCATAGGAGAGGACCTCAATGCTAGGCTGTCGCTGGCAGCTTAAGCGGGCGAGACGGCTCAGCGCCTCTCCCACCGTCAACTCCGCCTGCACGGGATCAAGGCCGGCAAACGCCGACATCTGATAAGCACAATTGACGAGATATTGGACGTCTGTCTTAGCGACGGCGAAGTCGGGATCCGGCAACTTCAGCAGCTGTCCATCATGGTCAGCCGATGCAATCATCGCATTAATGCTACGTCCAAGTGCCTTGACCGCTTCATCTGGCCGTTCACTGCCTTTGATCTCGGCAATGCAGTGCGGCAGTTGATCGGCGACAAAATTGCTGAGAAGCCCAAGCGGCCGTTGCCGTTGCCCCCGATCGAAGCTATCGGACAGATGAGAAAATATCTGCCGCGCCCGATGGCGCCGCTGTTCCGGAGTGGAAAAGGACAACGTAGCGACCATAGGCGAGCGCTCCCCCACTTCATCGAAAAACAGCTTGCATTTCTGCACTCGACCCATATCTTGCGGCGGGCGAGTAGTCGTGCTTTTCGATTAGATCCGTTCGTTTGTCTGTTATCCTGCTATCGTTGTACGCGACCCGCTCAAGTACATTCTCAGAGAAAAATAGCAGCGATACAGCGCCCGAGTTGATAATTCCGGCGTCGGTTAACGAAAGCACGCCATCGTTTGAAATGCGAACGAGGCCTGCCTCCCTTAAGATTTCAAGCTCGCCGAAAAAGTATTCTTCTATCGATACTCCAAATTCGCGCTCGAAGCGGGAGAGCAGCACTCCGCTGCTTCGCAAGGCAAACATTAATGTTCGGCGCATGAGGTCGTCCTGGGACAGTACAACCCCCTTCCACACTGGTTTCTCGCCGGCTTCGACCCTACGTAGATAGCGATCTAGATCTGCCTCGTTGTAGAACTGGCACTGGCTCATGTAGCCAAATCCACCCACCCCAAACGGGACGAGGTTATTGTCGTTCCAGGAATCGTATTTACGGCTTTGTTGAACGGAGTGCGGCTGCGACCTCTTAGTCCAATAGAAAATTGGTCCATGGCGATAACCGAGCTTCGTGAGGATGTGCTCCGCCATGAAGTGCATTATAATGCGCTCCTTGGCCCCGGCGAATTGATAGCGCCCTATAGCCAAATGGCGGGCCACGGGGTCAGTCGATTTAAACATCAATGGGAATACGTTGAACTTCTCTATTCCAATGTCCAATAGCCCGATAATTGAGTCGTACCAGCTCCGAAGCGTTTGCTGCGGCAGCCCATACATGAGGTCAAGCGATAGATTCTCAACGCCCATCTCATTCAGCAATGTCACGAGTTGTATCACCTCCTCCACACCGTGCCCGCGGTTCAATATGCGCAAAATATCCCGATCTAGACTTTGAACGCCCAGTACGAAGCGGGTTACTCCGCCTCTAAGTAGAGTCGAGATGCGATCCGCGGCGTCCGCATGCTTCACAAGCGAGGGATGCAACTCAAAACTTACTTCTGACTTCGACAAATCAAAGCGCTCGTTAACCATGGCAAATAGCGTTTTGAGTTGATGGTTCGTCAAAAATGAGGGAGTGCCGCCTCCAAAAAACGCAGTCTCAACAGCTCTCCCAGCAAGCGCCGCGCCCGACCAAGTCATTTCTTTATTTAAGGCCGCCAAATAGCGTTCCACTCGCTCGGAAGATGGATTGATTTCCTTGGCGAAGTGGCAAAACGTGCAATATTGATTACAGAATGGGATATGAAAATAGAGGTCAATTGACGAGGCGACTTGAGTCAACAATCTTTCGGCATCCAGGTCACCCATTGCCTTGAGAGGAGGATATGTGCCGACGAGATAGTCGTTGTGCGCGTCCAGGTGCAGATTTCGCGATCTCAACATGTCTAGGTTGATCTCGTACGAGCGGTCGATCGCAAATTCCAGGGCCTCGGAATAGCTGGGCGTGTTCATCTCTTTGGGACTCCATTAGCTTTCGTGTAGGAAAGCCGCGCTGGCAGCCGCGGCCGCGCCACATCAATTTCTTCTTGCTCGTTACTGAAGCAGCGCATTTCAATCAGCGACCCGCATTCGCCCCCCACTTGCCGCAGCTCCGATCGCAGGTCGCGATGCGCTCGGTGGGACGCGCGAGACGACTACAGATTGTCGACGAGAGGCAGATGTTTTGGCTAATGCGAATGCGTGCGATACCGACCGCACTCAACCGTACAGCTATGGCGCTGACTTGTTTGGATCGAGCAAGTTTCATTTGAACTCCTGCGGCGACGACTGGATTGCATGGTCATGCGGATCCTTTTCCGTGTCCCAGCAATCGACGTGCCACCAAAGTCCGCTTGCGCGGGGCTTTTTTGAGGAACGAAAACCATGTGCTTTGCGCCGTATTGACGGAATACTTACGCCACCGCGTCGGCTCCCGGACATACGCGTCCTTAACGGGACACGGCCGAACAGGACAACACGGAGCATCGAGTGACCATGGTCGTCTCTCGACAGTGGGTTCTGAGGTGATTGGACAACACCCCACGTACTCTTCAACGGGAGCCAACGATTGAGCCCTTTGGGCCGAGGCGCTACCATCTCCTGAGCCGCGGCATACAGCGCCAATTGCCAGGTGGCCAACGATCGCTGGTGCACCGGCGTTTGGCGCGACCATGCGATCAGCTTTCCGGAACCCCGTGGCCCTTAATGGACGTGGTCTTTGGGACAGCATTAGCCCTGAGCTCGACAGTGTGAGATCAAATGCAAACTCTCTAGGCTGGCGCTCATACTCGCCATATTAGAAAGCCGGCCTCCTTACGGCGGCCGAGCGGGCAGTTAGCCTCGGAGGAGTCACGCTGCTACACACAGCGCCAGCTTACGTCATCAGAGTTCGGGGGCCGACGGTTCATTTAGAGCGAGGCGTTCGCCGTAAACTTTAGCCACGGGAGCCCGTAAGCGAGCGGACGGTGGCGCAAGGACGCGACGATGGCCGAACACGGCTGTATTGCTCTGATGTGGCATTTTTTGCTTCCAGCACGAGGCCCATATCGCAGACCCAATCTCGGCGGCACTACCTTGATGCGCGCGCGTCGATTCCGTCGCAGTGAGCTCCTGCGAATGCTTCTACCCTCACGCCTTGCCCAGAAAACTGGCCTCAGGGCTTTACTGAGGGCGCTCTAGTCTGGTGTCAGGCCTTTGCCCACCGCTTAGGGAAGTGAGTGGCACGAATCCAAGATGCGCGCGGCGGATGACGCTCACGCCGTTATGATTGTGCCTTGCGAGCACGGCGGAACATGTCCGGAAGCCTACGAAGAACGTCGGAAGCAGAAGAGGAATAGCGTCACGAAACCATTTCGCCTTGCGCAAGGCTTGCTTGCGTCTCCTGAAGGCAGGTCACGATGTCGTTCGCTAGTACCCGGAATCAGAGCTGAGTGATACGGCGCCCTGTGAAGCGGCGTTGACGGACCTTTTTCTTGGTCCAGAC
>NZ_JCAMOQ010000043.1:0-79506 GCF_059512365.1 Bradyrhizobium sp. Ses1 | reverse complement strand
CTCGCCAGAAACTTCTTGGCTGCCGTCCACATCGCCGCAGTCGTCGCCTATTGGATCAATTGAGTCTGAACCCTAGAGCAAAAGCCCAATCAAAACAACGGTTTTCGCGCTAGATTCCAGGAGGAATGGGCAGGGTGGAGGGAGGCGCGTCAATCCAGGTCGCTCACGATCTGAACGCCAGCCGCCGCCATTGCCGCATGTGCGGCCGCAAGCGAGCCGGAAAGATCGATTGCCCGGCAGCCGGATTCCACGACCACGGTCTCGAAGCCGAGGCGGCGTGCATCCAGCGCGGAATAATGGACGCAATAGTCGGTGGCAAGTCCGGCCATGAAGATCCGCTTCAGTCCGCGCTCGCGCAAATAGCCGGCGAGGCCGGTCGGCGTGGTGCGGTCGTTCTCGTGGAACGCGGAATAGGAATCGATTGCGGAGCGAAAGCCTTTTCGAATCACAAGCTCCGCTCTGTCGGTCGAAAGCTGCGGATGGAACGCGGCGCCCGTCGTCCCCTGCACGCAATGGTCCGGCCATAGCGTCTGCGGACCATAGGGCATGGTGATGGTTTCGAACGGCGCGGAGCTCTGGTGCGAGGTCGCAAAGGAGCTGTGGCCGCGCGGATGCCAATCCTGCGTCAGCACCACATGATCGAACCGCTCGGAGAGCCGGTTGACGACGGGGACCACCGCATCGCCATCGGCAACAGCCAGCGCGCCGCCGGGGCAGAAATCATTCTGCACGTCGATGATGAGAAGCAGGTCGTCGGGGTGAATTCGCATGGGCGGCTCGGCTGTATCTGTTCGGACAGCTTAGCCCAAAACACGCAACCCCGCAGCAGACAAGCTCATGTCCCGATGCGCAGCGAGGCACGCTGCTTGCGCAGGCAGGCGATCACGGATAGCGCGGTGATGCGGCCGGTCCGCGGGTTTTCCGAGGGGATGTTCTCGATCGTCATCGAGAACCGCGCCGAATCGGAATCCACCTCGATGCGGTGGGTGTTGCGCGTCACCGTCGGGTCGGCCCAGATTTCCACCCGGGTGCGGTCGGGGCCGATGCCGGCGAGCGAGAGCGCCACCGCGACGTTCAGGTTGGCCGGAAAGCCCTTTGCCGCCTCGCGCGCGGTTCCTTCGAATATCTGCAGCGGCTCGGCGAGCCCTTCAACGCTGATGTCGTTCTCGACCAGATAAGGCGCGCCGGCGAGCCCCAGCGGCGGCTTCCGCGTCACCAGCCGGACCGAATGGATGGTGCCCTCCGCAGCGGCAGTCACGGCGTCGAGCCCGATCAAGGCGCCGGTCGGCACCACGATCTGGCCGCTGTTCTTCCGCGCCAGCGCGATCAGGTCCTCGTTCTGGAGCAGCGCGCCGACGCTGAGCACGACCGCAGTCTTGCCGCGCTCGACCACTGGCGCCACGATCGACCGCACCAGCTTGCTCGGCGCGCATTCGATCACGATGTCGGCGGCGCTGGCGAGTTCCTCGATCGGCAGGATTTTCGGCGGCGCCTTCAATTCGCCGAGCCAAGCCTGATGCTTGGCGACGTTCTGCGCCGAGACCGCGCTGAGCACCAATCCCTCGATGCCCCGATCCAGTTCCCTCACCACGCTCGCGCCGATCGCACCGAGGCCTGCAACGGCCGCGCGCGCTGCGGGTCGCGTGCTGTTCGAATCCACCATTCGACTGCTCCAAGGACAGATGTCTGTCCTGTCCCGCACAAGCTGGCAGGTGTCAATCGCCGATTCGAAAGATCAGGCGAGCTTCGGATAGGTCGCCTTGTCGAAGAAGCTTGCGCCGGCAACATATTTGCGGCCCGGCGACATATCAGGCTTTTCCTCGCCCTCCCCGCCGCACTCGAAGGTCAGTTCGAGCTGCACGCCGCTGGGGTCATAGACGAACAACTGCCAGAGCGTGGTGCCGGGCACGATGAATTCGCGCCAGTCGAGCCCTGCCGCCTTGAAGCGCGAGACGAATGAGCGATAGCCGGAGCAGGACAGCGAGACATGGTCGATCGCCGCCGTTCCCGCCGGCGCCTTGCCTTCGGGACCGAGCGCGGGACCGCCGGCATAGATGTGCATGATCGCGAGCCCGCCGGGCTGCGGGCAGCCGAGCCAGGCGCCGGGATAGCCGAAGTCAGGCCGCGGGAATTCGCGAAGCCCGATGATCTCGGTGTAGAACTTCCGCGTTGCCGCCAAATTCTCGGTCTTGATGGCGATGTGATAGAGGCCGTGCACCGTTGCGATCGGCAACGTCGGTTCGGTTGCGGTCATGATGTAGATCTCCTCAAATCCTTGGCCGATCATTCCACGGCGTGATGACGTTTCTTCACCTCGCCCCGCTTGCGGGGAGAGGGAGAAGTCCGACGTCGCAATAGAGCGACTTCAACTTGTTCAGGAACGGTGCTTCGTTCTTGTGCAGGGTTCCAGCGACGGGATCGGCGCCTGCCAGCATCGTGTCGGTGGCGGCAAGCGAGAACTCCATCACGAAACGCATGCGGTCCTTGCGCAGGACCTCGAACTCGGTGAGCCAGCTTGCGACATCGCAGCTTCCGGCCCTGTAGCGCTGCGTGATCAGCGCGGCGGCATTGGCGGCGTCCTCCAGCGCCTGGGTCGCGCCCTGCCCCAATGTCGGCACCATGCCGTGGGCGGAATCGCCGAGATAGAGCACGTTGCAATCGGCGGCGCGGTAGAGCACCTCATGCTCCTGCATCCGCGCCCAATGGGTGTCGGCGACATTGTTGCAGACGGTGTCGATCAGCCAGCGCGCCTGGTTGCTCGGCGGCGCGGCGCGCGGCGTGTAGGCGGCGCGCAGAATCTCCGGCGTCTTCTGGCTCTCGGAAATCTGCGCCTCTGTGGCGATCGGGAAAGTGCCGGCGACATAGATGTGGTCCGGCGGTACGCGGAACGACAACAGACGGTTGGGTCCGTTGAACCATTGTTCGTAATCGTCGATCAGGCCGTGCGACGTATCCGGCACCAGCACGCGGAAGATGGCCACTCCCGTCGGCGTGATACGCGGCTCGCCGGAGATCACACGGCGTACCTCCGAGTAGCGGCCATCGCCGGCAATCAGGAGATCGATGTTGTCGAGCCGATACGTTTTGCCGTCCTGCGTCCAATTGACAAAAGTCTTGCGCGGGTCGACGCTGTCATGGCCGACCTCGACGATCTCGCAGCCATAGGAAACCGTGTCCCCTGCGGCCTCGCGCAGCACGCGATAAAGCTCCGACCAGCGGATGCGCCAGCCCGGTCCGTCCGCCACCTCCCGCAGCGGCAGGTCGAACAGCACAGTGCCGTCGGTGAGCGAAATCCGCCAATTTTTCCAGAGAAAGCCCGCCGCGGTGATGCGCTCAGCCAGCTCCGGATCGGTCAGCTTCATCGCCTTGACGGCGTTCGGCCCGACATTGAGCCCGGTGCCGGCCTCGGAATGATCGTCGCGCGCGACCCGCTCGAGGCACGTCACCTCCACGTCGTCCAACAACGCGAGCCTGCGCGCCATCACGCATCCCGCGACGCCTGCGCCGATGATGACAATGCGCATCAGGCCAAACCTTCCTCTTGCGAAGCAATGACGGCAATCAGGCCGCCGCCATCAGGGCCCTGATGCTCGGCGCCGCCGGAGACGAAGATCCGGCCATCGCCGATCACGCCGGCAACGAGGCCGGCGACCGCGCCGCGGATGTGGCGCTGGGCGTTGATATCGGTGTCGTCGAGCATGGTGTGCCTGTTGCCGCGAATCCTTCCGCCCCGGTCGGGCTCGCATTTGACGAGCACAGTCGCGATCCGTGCCGCGTCCGCGGCGGAGACTTGCGGATTGGCGGCAATGCCGAGATCGGCGAGCACGTCGACGATAGCGCCGATGTCGAGCGCGTCCGCCATCGGACGGTGCGATATCTGCAGCGGACCCCTCCAGAGCGGGCTGTTGCCGAGCACCACGACCTCATTGCTTTCGACCTCGACGCCGGAGGAAATGCTGGCGCGCGGCGACTGGATCGAGAAGTCGCTGAGCAGCGACGCGTCGGTGAAGGCGGATGGCGCCAGTTCGTCGAGCGCGACGGCGACGCCGAATGCGCCGGCGGCACGGGCAAAAGCCATCGACCTGTTGGGATCGCTGGTGAGCGGGGTCTTGCCGGCTGCGATCGCGGCCGCGGCGCGGGCGACCGTGACGCAGGGGCACTTCACCTGCACGAAGTGGACATCCTGCAATCGCTCGATCCCGGCACTGGCCATCGCGGCGCGCACGGCATTGGCGACGCTGTCGACATGGGCGCGGCGGCCGATATCCTGCGCCGGGACCGGCTCGCTGAACGCGGTGCCGATCGCGAGCGACGGTCCAGCCTCCAGTGCCGGTCCGGCTTCACTGATGCAGAAGACGCTGTAATGCGGGCTCATCACGCCTTCGGTGCCGCCCGAGAGCACGCAGGGGATTTCACGGATCAACTGCTCGGCGGGCCTGTTCAGATATTTCGACAGCAGCAACATCAGGGTCTGGGTGAAGTAGCCGCGGGTGAAATCGTTGACGCCGCCATTGCCCTCGGTCTTGCCGATGATCGCAACGACGTCGGCCGCGCGGACGGCGCCGCCTGCGATCAAGCGATCCAGCTCGGACAGGTCGCCGGGATGCGCCATCGAGAGCCGGAAAACCCGCGCCGTCCTCATGGCTCGCTCGCCTTGATCAGCTCAAAAATCCGGCTCGGACTCAGGGGAATCTCCAACAGCTCGACGTTCTTCTCCTTGAGCTGCAGCGCATCCTCGATCGCCTGCGCAAACAGCGGGCCGACGGGAATCGCGCCGGCTTCGCCGGCACCTTTGATGCCCATAGGATTAAGCGGCGACGGCGTTACGGTGTGGCCGAGTTCCATGCGCGGCACGTCGAGCGCGGTCGGCAACAGATAGTCGGCGAGCGAGGCGTTGAGTAACTGGCCCTGGTCGTCGAACACCAGCTTTTCGTAGAAGGCGTTGCCGATGCCCTGCGCGACGCCGCCATGGATCTGCCCTTCCAGGATCAGCGGGTTGATCACCGTGCCGCAGTCATGGACCACAACGTATTTCAGGATCTTGAGGTCGAACGTCTCCGAATCCACCTCGACGATCATGGCATGCACGCCATTGGCGGTCGCGCCGCTCGGCGGCCCGAAATATTGCGTCGATTCCAATCCCGGCTCGGTGCCGGGCTTCACCGCGCCACGCATCGGGTTGGCGCGCCGCGCAAGTTCGCCGAGGCTCAAGAATTTTTCGGGAATGCCGACGATCGAGATCTTGCCATCGGCAAGCACCAGATCCTCCTCGGCGCATTCGAAGGCGTCGCTGGCGAGCTTCAGCGCCTTCTGCCGCACCGCGCGCGAGGCTTCGTTGACGGCATTGCCGGCCACAACGGCGCCGCGGCTGGCAAAGGTGCCGGCGCCCCAATAGAACTGGTCGGTGTCGCCGGTGACGATTTCGACATCGGTGACGTCGACGCCGAGCTGGTCGGCGGCGATCTGGGCAAAACTGGTGAAATGCCCCTGCCCCTGCGTGCCGATGCCGGTCGCGACGCTGACCTTGCCATTGGCCTGCACCTGCACTTTCGCGCCCTCATAGGGCCCGATGCCGGTGCCCTCGACGTAGCAGGCGACGCCGATACCGACGTGACGGCCTTGCGCGCGCAGCTTCTCTTGCTCCTGCTTGAACTCGGCATAGCCGATCGCCTGCAGCGTCCGGTCGAGCACCGGCTCATAGTTGCCGCTGTCATATTCGAGCTGGGAAAAGTCCTGGTAGATGATCCCGTTCTTGTAAGGGAACGCGTCGGCCGGAATGAGATTGCGCCGTCGGATCTCGGCGGGATCGATGTTCAGCTCGTGCGCGGCAAGATCGAGCAGCCGCTCCATCACGAACACGCCATGCTGCCGTCCCGCGCCGCGATAGGGCGTCACGATCGGCAGATTGGTGAAGACGGCGGTGAAGGTTGAATCGTAGGATGGCACCACGTACGGCCCGAGCAAGGTGCACTGGCTGTTGATCGGCACCGTCAGCCCGTAGGGGTCATAGGCGCCGCCGTCGTGCAGGAACACGTCCTGAACGCCGAGGATGCGGCCATCGCGCGTTACCGCGATCTCCGCATCATGGATCTGGCCGCGCTCATGCGTGGTGGCAAAGAAATGCTCTAGCCGATCCTCGATCCATTTCACCGGGCGGTTGAGCCGCATCGATATCCAGGGCAGCGCGACCTCTTCCGGATAGAACATCATGATCTTCGGCCCGAAGCCGCCGCCGACGAAGGGTGCGATCACCCGCACCTGCCGCTCGCCGAGGCCGAGCACGGCGGCGAGGCCGTTGCGGACGAACACCGGCGCCTGGGTCGTGTCCCAGATCGTCATATGCTGGCTGCGCGCTTCCCAATGCGCGACGACGCCGCGCGTTTCGATGGTCGACGCAATACCGTGCTCGTAGGCGAAGCGGCGCTTGATCACCAGATGAGCTTTCGCAGCCGCGGCGCGATAGTCGCCCTTGCTCTGGTGCACATGCGCGGAGACATTCGAGCCGAGGTCGTCATGCACCAGGGCGGAACCGGGACGCAGCGCAGCTTCAAGGTCAATCACCGCCGGCAGCGGCTCGAGATCGACCTCGATATCGTCGAGCGCATCCTCGGCGATATAGCGGCTTTCGGCCACGACGACGGCCAAGGGCTCGCCGACATGCCGGACCTTGTCCTTCGCGAGCGGCACTTGTGTGCGCAGGTTGAAGATGCTTCCCGGGATCGGCGGCGGCGGCACCAGGAGCGGACCGGGCTGCCAATAGGCCCCGTAATCATCGGCGGTGTAGACCGCCACGACGCCCGGGCGCTGCCGCGCGCGGGAAACATCGATGCGCCTGATGCGCGCGTGCGCGGCAGGGCTGCGCAGGAATGCCGCGTGCAGCATGCCGGGCAGCTCGACATCGTCGATGAACAGCGCCTGCCCGGTGAGGAGCTTGCGATCCTCATTGCGCTTCACGGGGGCGCCGAAAAACCGTGTGGTCATGGCGCGGCCGCCCGCATCGCCTGGGCCGCGGCCATAACGGCGTCAACGATGTGCTGATAACCGGTGCAGCGACAGAGATTGCCGGACAGCGCCTCGCGCACCTCTTCTTCCGACGGCGACGGGTTCTGCTTCAGGAACGCCGTCATCGTCATCAGGATGCCCGGCGTGCAATAACCGCATTGCAGGCCGTGATGCTCATGCATCGCCCTCTGCACCGGACTCAGCTCGCCGCTATCGGAGGCGAGACCTTCGATCGTGGAGAGTTGATGCCCATTGGCCTGCACTGCAAGCATCAGGCAGGAGCGGATCGGCGCCCCATCGAGCAGGACCGTGCAGGCGCCGCAGACGCCATGCTCGCAGCCGACATGGGTGCCCGCCAGCAACAGATCGTGGCGGAGGAAATCGCTCAGCAGCGTCCGCGACTCGACGCTGCGCCGATAGGACGTCCCGTTGACGGAGACGCTGATCTCGTGACGATCAGGCTGCATGGGCCGCCCGCTGGTAGGCCGTACGGATCGCGCGCTGCGCCAGCACGCCGGCGAGATGCCGCTGATAGTCGGCGCTGGCGTGGACATTGCCGGCGGGCTCGATCGTTGCCTGTATGGCGGCAGCGGCCGCCTTGATCGGCTCATCCGCGCAAGCCTGACCGACCAGAGGCGCGGCAGCCTCGCTGGCATCGACCGGCGTCTCGCCGACGCCGCACAGCGCGAGCCGGACCTTGCTGCAGCGGCCTTCCATATCCAGTGTCACGATGACGGCCACGCCGGCGATGGCAAAATCGCCTCGGCGCCGCGCCACTTCCATGAAGCACACGCCGCTGCGCGGCGGCAATGCCGGAAACTCGACATCGACCAGCATCTCGTCGGCGGCAAGGTCCGTGGTGAGCGATCCTTGAAAGAACTCCGAGGCTGCAAGCACCCGCTCGCCGCGGGCCGACTTCAGTCGCATCCGCGCCTCCATCGCCACCGCAATCGCGGGAAGCTCGGACGCCGGATCGGCATGGGAGAGGTTGCCGCCGATGGTGCCGCGGTTGCGGATCTGCGGATGCGCGATGTGCGGCAGCGCGTCGGCGAACAACGGACAGCAGCCGAGGAACTCGCTATCCCGTTCGAGCGCGCAATAGCGCGTCAGCGCGCCGACACGAATAGTTGAGCCGTGATCGATGCCGGCCACCTCATCCAGACCGTTGATATCGATCACGACCGCCGGTCGCGCCAAACGGAAGTTCATCGCCGGGACCAGGCTCTGGCCGCCGGCCAGGAATCTCGCCTCATCGCCATGTTCGGCCTTGAGCGAGAGCGCGTGATCCAGCGATGAAGCAGCGATGTATTTGAAGGGAGCAGGCTTCATAAAGGCTCGTTCGACGAACGCATCCGCATCGGCTCGAAACAGGAGATGAAACTATCTGTAGTCTAACAATGCCAGTCAAAAGTCGGCGAGCCCGAAGACAGCCAGAACTGCATGAAATGCAGCTAATCCCTGCTCATTCTTCTCACCGCATGCATAAACATTGGGCGGGCTTGAGCCGGCCTGCTGAAAGCACCAGCCTCCGCTGTCATGCCCCGCGAAGGCGGGGCGTCCAGTATGCGGCGGCGTCTCGGCTTGAGCACGACCGCCTGTGGAATACTGGATCGCCCGCTTTCGCGGGCGATGACGGAGAAGGCCTGGCGCGCCGCCCCCTTCACGTCGTTGCGAGCGCGAGCGAAGCAATCCATTTCGCCGCTCGTGGAGATATGGATTGCTTCGTCGCTGTCGCTCCTCGCAATGACGGGTGGCAGCGTTCACGTTCCGCCGGCGAGCGTCTTCACCAGGCGATAGAGATAGTCCTCGCCTTCGTAGAATGATTTCACCAGAATCCGTTCATCCTTGCCGTGGGCGCGGATGTCGCTGATATCGGCGGCAAGGCCGGAATGGCCGTAGGTCGGGATTCCCGCGTTGCGCAGATAGCTCCCGTCGGTGGCGCCGGTGCTCATGGTCGGGATCACCGCCGCCGTCGGCCAGAATTCGTGCGACAGTTTATCGATTGCGCCCATGATCTCCTCGTGCAGGGCCGACGGCACGCTCAACACGGGCTGGCCCATTTGAGTGACCTGGATTTGATCGTCCGCAAGCACGCGCTCCAGCGTCGCCTTGACACCGTCGACCGGCTCGCCCGGCATGATGCGGCAGTTCACCTTGGCGGTCGCAAGCTGCGGCAACGCGTTCACGGCATGTCCTCCCTCGAGCATCGTCGCGACGCAGGTGGTGCGTAGCTGGGCGTTATAGGCAGGATTGGCCGCAAGCCGGACAAACGACATCGCAGCGGGGTCGGGCTTGTCCGACAGCACGGCGCGGATGTCGGACGCCGTCTGCTCGCTCTCGAACTGTGCCGTGCGCTCGAAATACGCCCGGGTGGTCTCGTTCAGGTTGATCGGGAAACTGAACTTCGAGAGGCGAACCAGTCCTTCGGCGAGGCGATAGATCGCGTTGTCCTTGACCGGCACCGAGCTGTGGCCACCCCTGTTCTTGACTTCGAGCAGGTAGCTCAGCGAGACCTTTTCGGAAGTCTGCACGGTGTTCCGGATCGGCTTGCCGTCCTTCAGGCCGACACCGCCGCCTTCGTTGAGCGCGAATTCGGCATCGATCAGGTCGCGGTGATTCTTCAAGAGCCATTGGATGCCGAGGCCGTTGGCGTCCAGGATTTCTTCATCCGTTTCCAGCGCCAGGATGATATCGCGGTCTGGCTTGTAGCCCTCTTTCTTGTATCTGATGAGGTTGGTGACGAAGGCCGCGGCCATGTATTTGTCGTCGCCGCTGCCGCGGGCATAGAAATAGCCGTCCTGCTCGGTCAGCTTGAAGGGATCGACCGACCAGTCCTCGCGATTGGCCGGGACCACGTCGATGTGAGCGAGCAGGAGGATCGGCTTGCGCGCGCCGCTGCCGCGCAGCCGTGCCACCAGATTCCCCTTGCGCGGTGCCGGCGAGAACACCTGCACGTCGCTCTCCGGAAAGCCGGCGGCGCGCAACCGGGCCGCCATCGCCTCCGCCGCCTTGGCGGTGTCGCCGGTCGCGGTGACGGTGTCGATCTCGATCAGCTCCTGATAGACGTCGCGCGCGAACTGCCGCTCCGGGCTCAGCCCTTCCGCAGCGGCTGCAGGACTTCCCAGCAGAGCCGCTGCAAGTACGGTCGACAGCAGGATTGAAAGCCTTGGTCTGACGTTTTCAACCATCTCGGGTCTCCGATTCCACTCGCCCCAGTTGTGCGACATTCAGACAGGGACGCTGAGGTTTTGCAAGATGCAAGGCCTGATGGCGGCGAGGCCTATTCGGAGTCAACTGTCAAGCATTCCACTGCTCCTTCGCTACAAATTGAAGAAGCTGCTCGATGCGGCGAGAGGCATTCGCTGTATCGCCTGACGGATCTGCAAATCATTCGTGCGAAGTAGTTTCTTAGAGCGATTCAATTCCAGCGCTGTTCTTTCTGTTCGCAGCGGCTGCTAAAGGCACCGCGCTAATTTCGTCCTGGAAGTGAATCGAAGTGAAAGTCAGTGCTGTTTGCCGTCTCGTGGGAGACCATCCAAACCGAGCCGGCGTCAGCCGCGCGCATTTTTTCATCGGCACCGCCGCCTTGCTGGCTGGTTGCTCCTCTTCCGTGACGATCGCACGGGCACAATCGAGCGTGACCTTGCCGGCTGTGACAGTGGAGTCGCCAACGCAGAAGCGCAAGCCGGCGCGCCCGGCGGCCCCCTCCGCGCGTCGGACCCAGGCAGCGGCGGCGCCTCAACGTAACCGAAATGTGACGCCTGCGGAGCCTACGCCGTCCGAGCGCGCCGCGGCGGCAGCGGCGGCGCTGTACCAAGCCAAGCTCGGCTATCGCGCCATGCCCAGTTCGACCACGCTGCGCACCGGCGCTTCGCCGCTTGACACCTCGCAAGTCGTCAACGTCGTGCCCGAGCAGGTGCTGAAGGATCAACTGCCGCGCAATATCGACGACGCCCTGGTCAATGTCAGCGGCATCACCCAGACCAATACGCTCGCCGGCACCCAGGATGCCGTCATCAGGCGCGGATTCGGCGACAATCGCGACGGCTCGATCATGCGCAACGGCATGCCGCTGGTCCAGGGCCGCAGCCTCAACCCCGCCATCGAAAGCGTCGAGGTGCTGAAGGGACCCGCATCGCTGCTGTACGGCATCATGGATCCCGGCGGCATCGTCAACACGATCAGCAAGCGCCCGGACCTCTATCAGCACGGATCGATCACCGTGCTCGGCTCGACCTACGGCAACGGCAAGAACGGCGCCGATGCGACCTTCGACATCACCGGGCCGATCGGCCAGGGCGGTCTCGCCTATCGCTTCATCGGCTATGGCGTCAATGAGGACTATTGGCGCAATTTCGGGCGGCACCGCGAAACGCTGCTTGCGCCGTCACTGGCGTGGTACGGCGACACGACGACGGTGCAGCTCAACTACGAGCATCGCGATTTCATCTACCCGTTCGATCGCGGCACGGCATTCGATCCGATCACCAAGGCGCCATTGGCCATTCCCGCGACGCGCCGGCTCGACGAGCCCTTCAACAATATGTGGGGCACATCCGATTTGGTGCAGGGCTCGGTCGAGCAACGGCTGAACGAGGACTGGAAGCTCTACGCGTCCTACAGCTACAACACCGAGACATTCAGCGCCAACCAGCTCCGCATCACCGGCGTCAATGCCAGAACCGGCATCGAGACGCGCAGCAATGACGGCACGCAGGGTTCGCTCAGCAATGTGAGCTACGGGACGTCCTACCTGCAGGGTGGCTTCTGGATCGGCGGCATGCGCAACGATGTGCTGTTCGGCGGCGATGGCCAATATCGCACGATCTACCGCAAGAACCTGATCCGGCAGGCGACCCCCTCGTTCAATTTCTACGATCCGGTCTATGGGCTGGTCTTCCCGGGCACGACGGTCTCCGCCAGCGATAGCGACCAGACCGACAAGCTTGGCCAATACTCCCTGTTCTTCCAGGACACGTTGCATGTCACGGATCGGGTCGCAGTGGTCGCCGGCGTGCGCTACATGGATTTCGACCAATTGGCGGGGCGCGGACGCCCGTTCAAAGCCAATACCGATCTGTCCGGAGACAAGGCGCTCCCGCTCGGCGGTGCCATCCTCAAGCTCACCGACGAGCTGTCCCTTTACGCAAGCTATACGCAATCGCTGAAGCCGACCTCGACCATCGCGCCGCTCACCGGCGGCGTGGTGATCGGCTCCAATATCGCGCCCGAAGAGGGCGTCTCATGGGAGACCGGCGCCAAGTTCGACATCAACAAGCGGCTCTCGGGAACGGTGGCGTTGTACGATATCGACAAGAAGAACGTGCTGGTATCGCAGCTCAACAGCGCCACGGGAATCGTCGAATTTCGCACCGCCGGCAAGGTCCGCTCACGCGGCATCGAAATCGACGTCACCGGAAGGCTGACCGACAACTGGAGCATGATCGGGAGCTATGGCTACACCGACGCGCGGGTGATCGAAGATCCGACGCTGGCCGGCATGGCGCTGCAGAATGTCGCCCTGAACACGGCTTCGCTTTACCTGGTCTACGACTTCGGCACCGCCCTTCCGGGCCGGCTCCGGCTGGGCGGCGGAGCGCATTATGTCGGCGACCGGCCTGGCGACGCGGCGAACACCTTCGTGCTGCCGTCCTATGTCGTCGCGGACGTATTCGCGAGCTATGAGACCAAATACGACAATCTGCCGGTCATCTACCAACTGAACGTCAAGAACCTGTTCGACACCGTCTACTATCCGTCGGCCGTGAGCAACCTGGCCGTTGCTCTCGGCGACGCACGCCGTGTCTCGCTGTCGGCAACGGTCAAGTTTTAGGCATGAGCATCGCGCGGAAAGTCGCCGGGCTACTGGTTGCGCTGGCCTCCGCCTTCGTTGCCGACACGGCGGCAGGCCGCGCCGATGAGATCACGCTTTACTCGACCAGAGAGATAAATCTGATCGAGCAGGTGATATCAGCTTTCACGGAAACCAGCGGCATCAAGGTCAATCCTGTCTTTGTTGAAGACAGCCTGGTCAAGCGCCTGACGTCGGGAGGTGATGCGTCGCCGGCGGACGTGCTGATCACGATCGGACTGGACAAGACCACCCAGCTCTCAAACCAGGGGTTGACGCAGGCTTTTGCATCGCCGCTGCTCAAGCGAGCCGCGCCGCCGAACCTGCGTGGCGGGTCCTCACAATGGATCGGCCTCTCCATCCGGCCACGCGTCGTGATGGCGCGCGGGGACAGCCCGCTCGCCGCAATCGCCTATGAAGACCTCGCCGATCCGAAATGGCGCGGCAAACTGTGCATGCGCTCGCCGCTGCATCAGAACAACATCGCACTGATCGCGGCCTTCCTCGTTCATCACGGAGAAGGACCGACAGAGGCCTGGCTCAAGGGCCTGAAGAATAATTTGGTCCACAAGCCGGCTGGCAAGGACAATGACGTGATCCGAGAGATCGCACAAGGAACGTGCGAGATCGGCATCGCCAATACCGTGGCACTGGCGCAATTGCGGGACGGACGGGAAGGCGACGACTTGCGCGGATGGGCCCGAACCGTCAAGGCCGTCCCGACGACGTTCAAGGGCGGCGACAGCCATGTCAATCTGACGGGCGCAGCCATTGCGAAGCATGCGCCCCACATGGCCGCCGCGCTGAAATTCATCGAGTTCCTTGTGACGCCGGCGGCACAGCGAATCTATGCGGCGGCCGAACTGGAATATCCCGTGCTCGCCTCGGCGGACCGCGATCCGATCCTCGAGGAAATCGGATCGTTCAGCCCCGATGCGGTGCCGATCGATCGCATTGCTGCGCATCAGCAGGCTGCGGTTGCTCTGGTCAAGAAAGTCGACTTCAACGAGTGAGCGCCCTGGCCGAAAACGCCGCGACCGCCGAATCGGAAGGTGAAAACAAAATTGTCATACAGCGCCCGAACACGACATTATTCTTCGCGGCAAACATTGTCGTGCGTGCTCAATAGCGCGTCGGCACACAACATAGAACTATTACAAACTGTGTGAGCCTTGCTTGGGTGGCGGGACGAATATCTTGTCGGTATCGTTCCGATAACGCTGTTGAGTGGGCGGTGATCATCAGGCCTCGCCGATTTCGACGCTGATCCCGCCACCAGTTCCTTCCAATTTATGAGCAAGTACTCGATCAAGACCGCCCTGTTGCAGGTCCACTCCGTCATTGGCCTTGCGCTTTCACTGGTGCTGGCCATGGTCGGGATGTCAGGCGCGATCATGAGTTTCGAGGATGAAATCCAGGCCAGCCTGAATACGGCGATCACGCGGGTCGAGGCTCGCGCGGTTCCGACGCTGACGCCGGACCAGTTGATCGCGCGACTGCAGGCCAATCCCGACTCTGGCAAAGTTGCGTCCGTGACGATGGCCAGTGACCCGTCCGCGGCGGTGCGGATCCGGTTTGCCCGCAGCGCGGATGGCTCGCGGCCTTCCTCGATCTATGTCGATCCCTATGATGGGCGTGTGCTCGGCTCGCCGCGCGGAGAGGAGTTTTTCGTCACCGTCCGCAGGCTGCATCGCTGGCTGCTGTTGCCCGGCGATGCCAAGGGCTATGGCCGGCTGATCACGGGCGTGGCTGCCATCGGCCTGATCGCGATGCTGATCTCCGGAATCGTGCTGCGATGGCCCCATCGCGCCCGCAGCGTGAAGATGTGGCTGAAGCCGAACCTGGCGTTGCGCGGTCGCGGCTTCCACAGGTCGCTCCATGCCGTCGCTGGAACCTGGGTGCTGCCCATCTACCTCGTGATGGTGCTCACCGGCCTGTGGTATTCGTTCGACTGGTACAAGAGCGGCGCCACCTGGCTGCTGTCGCGTCCTTCGACTGCTGCCGCACCGATGAAGCCCAAGCCGGCGCGAGATGTCAGCGCAGCAGAGACCAAACCGGTTGCGCTCGATCGCGTATGGTCGACATTCCTGCACGAACAGGGCGGCCGCTTCGCGACGGCGCTGCTCGCGCCGCCTGATGCAGGCACTGTCGTGCGGGTCCGGTCCTGGGCGCGCGATGCGTCGCATCCGGGCGCGCGCGACGAATTCCGCATCGACGCCATCACTGGCCGGCTAGTGTCATCGGAGATTTACGCGGACAAGCCCGTCGGCGAGCGGATGCTTTCGAGCGTCTTGGATATTCATCGCGGCAGCATCTTTGGCTGGCCGGGCAAGCTGCTATTCATGCTCGCCGCCGCGCTGATGCCGCTGTTCGTGGTCACCGGCTTTTTGCTGTATCTTTCGCGGCGAAGGCACCGGCGTCTGTCGCGGCCGCCGCTCGGGAGCCTGGTTCCGGGCGAGTGAATCGCCCAGCCGTGAATTACTTGGTGTCCTTCGCCGCGACCACCTCGATCTCGACCAGGAAGCCAGGATTGGCGAGCGAGGCGATGCCGACCACTGAGCGCGCCGGCAGGTTCGGCTGGCTGCCGCCGAAGAACTGGGTATAGCCTTCCATGAAGGCCTTGAAATCCATCGGCGCGTTCGGGCTGTGCACCAGGAACACTTGCATCTTGATGACATCGCCCATGCCGAGGCCGAGCCCGTCAAGGATGCCCTTGATCCGGTTGAGCACGCCGACGGTCTGGGTCTTGGTGTCGCCATAGGCGTCCCGGCTCGAAGGATCGGCGTCCTTGTTGATCACCGGCGGCACCTGGCCGCTGACATAATAGATCGTGGCGTTGCCGGTGACCTGCACAGATTGCGCAATCGGAAATGTCGAATTCGGAATTGGATGCCGGACGATCTCGGCCTGCGCGGGCGCGGAAGCCATCGCCGCGAGCAGGACAATCGGCAGCATCGTGCGAAATTTCATCTGATCCCCCGTTTAACAGCGCTTCAGCGGCGCGCTTCTGCGACTTCCCTGGCCGTCACCGTATCCGTATAGCTGTTGCCGAAATGCGTCCTGAGATAATTCACAACCGCGGCGACTTGACCATCGGTCATCATGTCGCCGAAGGCCGGCATGCCGCGCCGGCCGTTGACGACGAGATGGACGGCATAGCTGGAGGTCGCAAGATTCCGGTTGGCGATCAGCGAGGGATAGGCCCCGGCGCCGGCGGCACCCGAGGCATCGGGCATGTGGCAGCCCTGGCAGACATTGGCGAACAATTCCTCGCCGGTCATTTCGACGAAGCGGTAGCCCGAGCTGAAGGTCGGGCGCGTGGCGGGGTTGTCCTGCGCGAAGTCCGCGGCCGCAGGGAGGAACGCGAGCAGTACGGCGCCTGCCCCTGGCGCAACGAAATGGGCTTTCGTCGGCCTCATGTTTTCACCACCCGCTCGTGCAATCGCGCAATGGCGTCGAGCGAAGACAGGATCGCCCCCTCCTGCCAAGCCGGCAGATCGGATGCATGCTCGCCGGCCAGCACGATCCGACCGTCGATCTGGCACAGGTTCTTGTAGTGCTTCACCCTGCCCTCGTCGGTCCATTCGCCGCTGCAGCCGAGAGTGAAGGGCACGCGGTGCCAGGCGACCGCAACGCCGTTCTCGAACTCCTGTTTGTATTGCGGATGGATCATGGAACCGAACTCGACGGCGCTTGCGATCCGTTCTGCCGGCGTCATCGCGGTGAACTCATAGGCATTCGCACCCTCGAACAGATAGGCGCCGAGCAGCACGCCGCGTCCGGCGCGATTGAAGCCTTCATTGGGATAGGCGATCTGCCGGATCGGCAGGTCGGTATAGGTGATGCCGCCATAGATCGCCTCGTCTTCCTCCCAGAAGCGGCGCTTGAACTGCAGGCCGATCTTGACCGCGCCGGCATAGGAAACGGCGTCGATCGCGGCCTCCATGCGGCTGCCGACGTCGATCGGGATCTGGCTCAGGATCGACAACGGGATCGTGCAGATGCACCAATCCGCTTTCGCGTGCAGCACCGTCGACGGATTTGTCGTGTCGACATAGCTCACCGTGACGCCGCGGTCGTTCTGCTGGATCTGCGTCACCTTGGCGTTATAGCGGATGAGGTCGCCGACCTCTTTTGCAAAGGCCTTGCCGATCATGTCCATGCCGCCGACCGGCTGGAACATCGTGGTCTGGAAATTGTAGCGCGCAAAACTCTGCAAGTAGCGCCAGACGCGTGATCGCAAGAGATCCGACAAGGTGACGGGATCGCTCGGCAGCGGCGCGGAACTCAAACCCCCGCCGGGCTCGCGCGCATAGCCGCGGAACTCGGCCGAGAGGAGATTGGCATTGTACCTGTAGTCGGAATCGAGTGCGCCCCAGGAGCGCAGCGCCTGCAGCAGGATCTCCTGATCTTCCTTGGACACCGCTTCGTCGAGCTTGCCCTGCTGGGTCACTTTCGCGAGCAGTTCGGAAACCTGGCCCTGGAAATCCGCCTTGATCGCGCGGATTTTTTGCGGCTCGCCGCCGAACGCTCGCGAGGCGTGGAGATAAGCATTGTGGTTCAACTGAATGAAGGGTTCGAGCGCAACCCCGAGCCGCCTGCAATAATCGAGCAATGCACGATGGTGGTAGGGAATCCGCCACGGGCCCGGGTTGACGTAGAGACCGTGATCGAATTCGCAGGTCTGCTTGTAGCCGCCGAGTTCGACGAACGTGTCGCCGCCGCGCAACGTCCAGTTGCGGCCGCCTGCCCTGTTGTTGAATTCGAGGATCTGGACCTTGTAGCCCGCCTTGCGCAACTCCAGCGCCGCGCTCATGCCGGCAAGTCCCGCGCCGAGGATCAGGACGGATGCGCCCTTCGGGTCGCCTTCGAGCCTCACCGGCCCCTTGTAAGTCGACTCGGAGGCAAAGCCCAGGCTGGTCATCGCGTGATACATCGCCGCGCTGCCGGCCATCGCGCCGATCAACGAGAAAAGATCACGCCGCCTGATGACTGCCGCTTCGCTTTGCATTGACGTCCCAGCCGGGCCAGATCGAGAGTAGCAAAGAAACGGTTTGGCTCCTGACCTGTCAAGGAAGCGGCACGGTTGAACGCGCGCCAACACGCGCTTTTGATGCGAGTTGGCGCGGTGATGCGAGATCGAGAGGTGAGCTGCGCCTCACCTCTCTCCCGTGTCTCCTCGCAAAAGGCGGCGAGAAGGCGTCATCCCACCGCGATCACCTTTTCGATGTGAACGCAGCGGCAATCCATCTCGTAGTCGAGACCGACCACCGGCGGGCGGTTGAAATGCCAGGTCAGGCCGTTCCTGAACACGCCGCGGCGGCCGAGCTCGCTTTCCAGGATCGAATAGACGTCCTGCACGGTGTAAAGCTGCACGCCGGTGGTCTGTTTCCAGGTGCCGCCGAACGCGCTCATGCGGCGTTCCATCTCATCCAGCACCCATTTTGCCTTGGCAAGCATGCCCGCCGGGCTGACGTCGCCGGGGCTGATGATGTGATCGCGATAGTTCGCCTTGCCTTCAGCCGACTCGCCGCTGCCGGCGACCACGAAGGACGACGCGGCCTGCGGCGCCGGCACCGTGTAGGAAAAGGCGTGGAAGCAGGGCTCGGACGGCGGATCGATCTGCGGGCAGACATTGCTGCGCGCCACCGGATTGATGCCGTCCTTCATGACGCCCCATTCGATCAGGGTCTTGATGTAGATCTCGTTGAAGGCGCGAAAGCCCTCTTCGGTGAACGGTGCGGGCGAGCGCAATTCGCAGGCGCCGAACGCCGTGAGAGGACGGCCGGCATTCTTGAGGATTTCGGCGATCCGCACAAAGCCCGCCTTCAGCGGCACCGGATCGGCAAAACGGACGCGCTCGATGGTGAAACCGGGTAGCGCGCCGATCCCGCAGGAATACTGGCTAACGCCCGGCATGAAGCGGTAACCGCCGTCTTGAACCTCGATGGTCGTAATCATGACACCTCTTTGCAACGTAAAGGGGCTAGAAAAGCCCGGGTTCGGTCATTCGTGGAGAACGCCGAGATAGGCATCGCGGACGATCGGATCGGCAAGCAGGTCGCTTCCCGAACCGCTTCGCACGATACGGCCCATGTCCATGACAAAGGCGCGATGGCAGAGATCGAGCGCGATGGTGACGTCCTGCTCCACCAGCAGGATCGACGTGCCGCCAGCGTTGAGCTCGCGCAGCGCCGCCACGAGCTGCTCGACCAGCAAGGGCGAAAGCCCGAGCGAAAGCTCGTCGATCATCAACAGCAGCGGCGCGCTCATCAGGCCGCGGCCGATCGCGCACATCTGCTGCTCGCCGCCGGACAAGGTCGCCGCCGCCTGCCGCCGCCGCTCGCGCAGCTTCGGAAACGTGGCATAGACCTGCTCGAGGTTGCGATTGATCTCGGCGCGGCCGGCGTCGCGCAAATAGGCGCCCATCAGCAGGTTCTCCTCGACGCTCATCGCGCCGAACAGCCGCCTCCCCTCCGGCACATGCACGATGCCGTGGGCAAGGATCCCGGCGGCGGTGTCGCCGGTGAGGTCGCGGCCTTCCGAGAAATAACTGCCCGCCATCGTCGGGATCAGGCCCGACAATGCCCGCATCAGCGTGGTCTTGCCGGCGCCGTTGGAGCCGATCAATGCGGTGATCTCGCCGCGGCGAACGTCGAGATCGATGCCCCACAGCACCTGGATCTCGCCATAGCCGGCGCACAGCCCTTTCAGTTCGAGGATCAGGGAGCTAGCCACGGGCGGCATTCCGTTTGGCATATTGCTGGCCGAGATAGGCCTCGACGACAGCGGGATTCTCGATTACCTCGCGCGGCGCGCCATCGGCGATCAGCGCACCGTTGTGCAGCACCGCGATGCGCGTGCAGACATTGAGCACCACCTTCATCAGGTGCTCGATCATCACGATGGTGATGCCGCTGGCGGCGAGCTCATGGATCAGCTTGGTCGCGCGCTCGACCTCGGCACTGTTGAGACCGGCATTGACCTCGTCGAGAAACAGCAGTTTCGGATTCATCGCGAGCGCTTTCGCAAGCTCCAGCCGCTTGCGCATGGCGAGCGTCAGCGTCGCAGCAGGGTGATTGGCCTGCAACTCGAGGCCGACATAGACCAGATGGGCCATTGCCTGCTCGCGCGCCACCTCCAGGCTTTGACCCGGCTGCGAGAACAGCGCGGCGGCGGCGACATTATCGAGCGCGGTGAATTCGGCAAATGGCTGCACGATCTGGAAGGTGCGCGACAGGCCGAGCCGCGCCGCCTGATAGGTCTTGATGCGCGTAATGTCATTGCCGTCGAAAGCGATCTTCCCCGAATTGGCCGGCGTGACGCCGCAGATGGTGTTGACCAGCGTGGTCTTGCCGGCGCCGTTGGGTCCGATCAGGCCGAGCACCTCGCCTCTGTTGACGGTGAGCGTAACGTCGCGCAGCGCCTGCAGGCCGCTGAAATGCCTTGATACGTTCTCGAGGCGAAGGATCTCAGACATGCTTGACCCGTCGCCAAAGGTTGGATGGCCGCAATGAGATCAGGCCATGCGGCAGGAACAGCAGCAAGAGGACGATGATCAGCCCGAGCACGCCGGTGTGGATCTGGATGTAGTTGCGCCAGACCACCTCCTCTAATCCGAGATAGAGGAATGCGCCGCAGGCAACGCCGAGCGGCGAGCCGAGGCCGCCCATCAGCGCCATCACGATCGGTTTCACCGAATAGAGAATGTCGAAGACATCGGACGGGTCGATATAGTGCACCCAGGCGGCATAGACGCCGCCGGCCGCGCTGACGAAACAAGCCGACAGGCCGAAGGCGATGCTCTTGTAAAGAGTGGTGTTGAGGCCGACCATGCTGGAGGCGGTCTCGTTCTGGCGGATGCAGGCGAGCCCGAAGCCGAGCTTCGAGCCGGCGACGGCCATCACCATCAGCGCGGTGAGCAGCAGCAGGATCCACATAGCGTAAAAGAAGAACATCGCCTCCGCGAGCACGCCGGAGCCGGACACCAGGGGGATGTTGAGGCCCATGCCGCCGCCGGTGAGATCGGTGGCATTATTGACGAGCTCGCGCAGCACCTCGACCAGCGAGAGGCTTGCGATCGCAAAGTAATGTCCGCGCAGGCGCAGCAGAGCCGCGCCAAGTGCCGCCGTGATCAACAAGGCGGCGACCGCGGAGATGACGACGCCAAGCCAGAGCGGCAATCCCTTGCCCAGCAGCACGCCCGTGGTGTAGGCGCCGAAGCCGAAGAAGGCGGCGGTCGCAAACGAGGGATAGCCGGCAAAGCCGCCGACCACGTTCCAGGACAGCGCGAGGATCGCATACATGCAGGCGATAGTGCCGAGCCGCAGCGCATAGGCGCCGCCAAACAGCGGCAGCGATGCGACGACCGCGAGCAGGACAAGCAGAGCGATATTCGACTTCGTCATTCAAAACCCTTCCGGCCAAGGAGCCCCTGCGGGCGCAGGATCAGGAAGACGATGAGCAGGATGAAGGACAGCGTGGTCGCATGGGCCGGACCGAAGAACGTCGAGCCGATCCCTTCGACCAGCGCCAGCAGCAGCCCGCCCGCGAGCGCGCCCGAGACGCTGCCGAGGCCGCCGAGCACGCAGACCACGAAGGCCTTTCCGAGATAGCCCGACGAGGTCAAGGGCGAGATCGGAAAGATCAGCGCCATCAGCACGCCGGCGCAGCCGGCAAGCGCAGCACCGAGGCCAAACGCGATGGCGTAGATCGACTTGACGTCAACGCCCATCAGCACCGCCGCGTCGCGGTCCAGCCGCACCGCGACGATGGCGCGCCCGACGCGCGAGCGTCGCAGCAGGAGATAGAGCAATCCGGTCAGCGCCAGCGCGGAGACCGTCGCGATCAGACGATCGACCGGAACCACCACATCGAAGATCGAGACCGAGCCGAGCGACGGCGTCAGCGTCAGCTTGCGGTAATCAGCCTTGAAGAAATAGATCATCGCGTTGTTCAGGATCAGGTCGAGCCCGAACGTCATCGTCAGCGTCACCAGCACGGGGGCGGTGATCACGCGGTTGAGCAACAGCCGCTGCAGGAGGTAGCCGAGCACGAAGAACAGCGGCGCAGCGACCGCGACCGAGTACCAGGGCGAGATGTGCAGCGCGTTGTAGAGCCCGTAGGCGAGATAAGCGCCGAGCACGATGAAGGAGCCGTGGATCAGGTTGATGACGTTGAGCACGCCCCAGACCAGCGAGAAGCCGATCGCGATGCAGGCATAAAGGCAGCCGAGAACGACGGCGTTCACCAGGATCTGGGCTGCGTGCATGAGGGTGCCCTAACCGATCAGCTCAAGAGTGTCGTCATTGCGAGGAGCGGAGCGGACGAAGCAATCCACGCTTCCACAAGTGGCGAAATGGATTGCTTCGCTTCGCTCGCAATGACGGGTGGTCATCAGTTGACACCGATCTTGAGGTCGCCCTGCTTGATGGCTTCCGGGAACAGCACCACGGGCTTGGCGCCCTGGATCTGGAAGACCGGCGGATCGAGCGAGTTGATCTGGCCGTTGGCACCAAACCTGACGGGGCCGAAGAAAGTCACCACGTCGAGCTTGGCGAGTTCATCGCGTACCTTGTCGCGATCGAGCGAGCCGGCCTTTTCGATCGCCATCTGGAACAGCGCGCCGCACAACGCCGCCGACGCCTGGCCATAGTCCGGCTCGCTCTTGTACTTGGCCTTGAACAGCTTCACGAAATTCTCGGTCGCGCCGAAAATGTCCTTGCCCTCATATCGCGCGGCCGGATGCCACCAGGAGGCGCTGGTGATGTTCTCGGCGGTCTTGCCACCGGACTCGATGAATTCCTGGTAGGCGGGACCGGCGATCATGGTGACGACCGGCGCCTTCATCTCCTGGTCGACCATCTGTTTGCGCACCAGGAGCAGGTCGTTGATGTAGCCGGTGACGAAGATCCATTGCGGCGCCAGCGACTTGATCTGCGACAGCGCCGCCGAGTGATCGAGCGTGCCGATCGCATATTTCTCGAAATAGACGAGGTCGAAGCCGTTCGCCTTCGCCGACTTCTCCATCTCCTGCGCGATCGCGAGCGGGAACAGGTCGTTGCGCGCGAGGATGGCGACCTTCTTCACCTCGGGCACCTTGGCCTTGATGATCTGTGTCAGCGGCGTCGTCAGCGTGTCGTTCGGCGTGAAGGTGCCAAACAGATATTTGTAGCCCTGGTCGTAGACCTGGACGGAGGACGCGGTCGCCGCCAGCGTCGGCACCTTGTACTTCTCGGACACGGTGCTCGCCGCCTTGGCCGCGCCGGAACCGAAGGCGCCGAACATGAAGTTGACGTTGTCCTGGCTGATCATCTGCTCGGTCGCCTGTACCGCGCGCGGCGTGTTCGACTGATAGTCGGCGTAGACGATCTCGACCTTGTATTTCTTGCCGCCGACGGAAATGCCGCCGGCCTTGTTCGCCTCCTCGGCCCAGAGGTCATAGCCTGCTGCTGCTTGATCGCCTCAGGCGCGAGCGGGCCGGTGATCGGCAGCGGGGCCCCGAAACGGATGACGTCCTCGGCCGACGCGTTAGAAGCCAGCGCGCCGGAGAGAACCGCTGCCGCCCATATTGGGGTTGCAAGACGCGCGCAACGAGTGACCCAAGACTTATTCATAGAATATTTCTCCATGGCGGCCAGACCGAATGGAAAAATCATGGCAAATCCCGCATTCGAATAAAAGCATTGAAATTAGAGGTCTGAGGTCGAATAATTCGATCCCTGGTCAGCGCCTGCCATCTTGTTGGGCAGACCGACAGGAGGACGAACGCCGCATGATCGAGTCAGCCGCCATCCGATATTTCCGAGAGGTCACTCAATGCGGCTCGATCAAGCAAGCGGCTGCTACGCTGCGGATCGCGCCGAGCGCGATCAGCCGGCAGATGCAGGCGATCGAGGAGGAGCTATCGGCAAAGCTGTTCGAGCGCGGCCCGCGCGGGATGCAGCTCACCGGCGCCGGCCATTTGCTGTACCGCTACGCGGTCGAGAACCGCAATCAGCTCGACGGCATCCGCGTCAAGGTGCAGGAATTCGACAGCTCGCGGCGTGGACAGGTCAGGATCGCCACCGTCGAGGGCATGCTGATGAGCTTCCTGTCGAATTTCGCCGTTGACCTTGCCGGCGACTATCCGGGCATCTCGATCTCGATGACAATGGTGGGCTCGCGCGACGTGGCCGAGAAGGTTGGCCATAACGATGCTGACCTCGGCTTCGTGTTCGGCCGCGCGCCGCGCAGCGACCTGATCGAGCTCGGGCGAATGCGGCAGTCGCTGTGCCTGATCGTCTCGCCACGCCATCCGTTGGCGAACAAGGCGAGCTGCACGGTGAAGGAACTCGCAGGGCTACGCGTCGTGGTTCCCGATCCGTCCTTCGGCATTCGTCAGGAGGTCGATCGCGCCTGCGCGCAGGCCAAGGTCAGGCTCGAGGTGTGCACCGAGACCAACTCGCTCGCCTTCGCACAAAGGCTTGCCGCGCGCACCGATCTCGCCACCTTCTTGCCGCGAGTGGCCGCGGTGCAGGCGCTGGAGGCGGGCCTGCTCGTTGCCGTGCCGCTACGCGACAAGCGGCTGGAGGCGACGCAGGTCACCATGGTCCGGCTGGCGAGCCGAAACCTGTCGCCGTCCTGCCGGCTGGTGGCCGACCTCCTGATCGGCCGAATGCGTGAAGAGCAGGACTGAATTGTCCGAGCTCAGCTCGCTTTGCGCAGTTTGAAGCGCTGGATCTTGCCGGTCTGCGTTTTCGGCAGCGCATCGACGAAGCTGATGGCGCGGGGATATTTGTACGGCGCGATCCTGGCCTTGACGTGATCCTGCAGGAGCTTGACCTGCAACTCATCGCAGCGGCAGCCCTGCTTCAGCACGACATAGGCCGAGACGATCTGCCCGCGCTCTTCATCGACCTGCCCGACCACCGCACATTCCGCGACATCTGGATGTGTCAGCAGCGCGGCCTCGACCTCGGGACCTGCGATGTTGTAGCCGGAAGAAATGATCATGTCGTCGGCGCGGGCGACGAAGGAGAGCCTGCCATTCTCGTCGCGCACGAACGCGTCGCCGGTCAGGTTCCAGCCATCGCGCACATATTTGGTTTGGCGCGCGTCCGCGAGATAGCGACACCCGGTCGGGCCGCGCACCGCGAGTTTACCGACCTTGCCGGGCGGCAACTCGTTCATGTCGTCGTCGACGATCTTTGCCTCATAGCCGGAAACCGGATGTCCGGTCGTGCCCGCCACGGCATCGCCGATCCGGTTGGTGATGAAGATGTGCAGGATCTCCGTGCTGCCGATGCCGTCGAGAATCGGCTTGCCGGTCTTCCTGGTCCAGCTTTCGAACACCGGCGCCGGCAACGTCTCGCCGGCGGAAACAGCGATGCGCAGCGATGACAGATCGGCCCCGTTGTCCATCGCGGCCATCATCGCACGGTAGGCGGTCGGCGCGGTGAAGCAGATCGTGGCCTTGTAGGTCTCGATGATCTCGACCATCTGGTTCGGCGCGGCGTTTTCCAGCAGCGTCGCGGTGGCGCCGAACCGCAAAGGAAAGATCGCAAGCCCGCCGAGGCCAAACGTGAAGGCCAGCGGCGGCGAGCCGACAAAGACGTCGTTCTCGGTGACATCTAGCACTTCCTTCGCATAGCCGTCCGCGACGATCAGGAGATCGCGGTGGAAATGCATCGTCGCCTTCGGCTCGCCGGTCGTGCCCGATGTGAATCCTAATAGCGCCACGTCATCGCGGCCGGTCTTGACCGCGTCGAACCGCACCGGCTTGCTCAATGCGACGCGGTCGAGCTCGGCGTCGTGATTCTGCGTGCCGTCGAAATTGACGACCTGCTTGAGGAATTTGCTGGTCTTGGCACAAGCGACAAGTTCGTCGGCGATACGGCTATCAGTTAGCGCCAGCGAGATTTCGGCCTTATCGACGATCTTCGCCAGTTCGCCGGCGCGGAGCATCGGCATGCTGTTGACGACCACGGCGCCGGCCTTGGTCGCGGCGAGCCAGGCGGCGACGAAGGCCGGATTGTTGCCGGAGCGGATCAGCACGCGGTTGCCGGGCTTGACCCCGTAGTTCTCGACCAGCGCATGCGCAAGGCGGTTGGACCAGTCGGTCAATTCCTTGTAGGTGCGCTGGCGGCCGTTGCCGATCAGCGCAGTGTGGTCGCCAAAGCCTTTCTCGACCATGCGGTCGGTCAGTTCGACCGCGGCATTGAGATATTCTGGATATTGAAATTCAGGCCGGTCGAGCAGCAGGTCCGGCCATTGATGGAATGGCGGAAGATTGTCGCGCGTGAACGTGTCGACATGGGCGGAAGGGCCCAGCTTCGGTGCAAGAACTGCCATATCCATCGCCCCTCGCTTTCCAGCAAGAATGCTCACGATCACACATCGAGGACGCCCGGCAGCGTATCCGGCAACAATTTTATACTTAAAACAATTTCACGCAAGAGCGGATTTTGCGCTTCGCCGGAATGTTCAGGCCTGCGCCAATTCGCGCAGCCGCGCGACCATCGCCGAGTCCTGGTCGGCGAGCGGCGCGATCGCGGTGAAGTGATTGGCAGCGGCGACGACGCCGAAGCGGGTGGCAACGCCGGCCGCGCCCCATTGTTCGACGATGGTGCGGCTTTGCCGATGATATTCGGCGCTTTCGGTTTCGCCGACCACCGCATCCAGCGCTGTTCCGGCCGGCGGCCGCCAGAACAGCGGACTTGCAGCCTCGGCCGCCGCGGCATCCAGACGCAATGCCTTGTTGATCGAGGTTTCGGCCAGCGGCGCGAGCTCGAACAGGCCCGAGATCGAATAGGCGGATATGACCGGCCGCGTCGGCAGCGACGCATCGAGCGCCGGCCAATCGGTCGCGAGCATGCAGGCGGCGAGATGCCCGCCCGCGGAATGGCCGCTCACCACCAGCGGTCGGCCAAGCCGAGCCAATACGCGCGAGGCATCTCGCATCTGGCCGATGATGTCGGCAATGGTGACAGTGGGACAGAGATCGTAGCTTGGCACGGCAACCGTGACTCCGTGGGCATTGAGCCCGCGCGCGCAATGGCTGAAGAAGGAGCCGTCGAGCGCCTGCCAATAGCCGCCGTGGATGAAGACGACGATCGGCCCCTCGCTGCTTTCAAACAAATCAATGGTGTGGCGATTGCCCGGGCCGTAGGCGATGCGGCGCGGCGCATGCTGCGCGCGATAGGCGGCCGCGTCCCTGGCCCAGCCTTCGATCAGCGCGGGATGTTCCGGTACCCGCGCGCGGTTGTTGTATTCGACCTCGTAGTCGACCCCAGCCACGCCGCTCATGGCGTCCGCGCTTTGGCCGATCGCTGCGCCGACGCCTTTGTCTTGGCGAGCAGCCGCATCAATTCGCTGATATCCTTGCGCGAGAGGTCGGCGAAGACATCGGCGATCCAGGTCTCGTGCTCGGCGGCCATCTTGCGGAACTCGGCGCGGCCGAGCTTTGTCAGCCGGATGAACTGCACGCGCCGATCGGTCTCCGAGGTGCGGCGGTCGAGATGACCCGATTCCACCAGCCGTTCGACCAGACCGGTCACATTGCCGTTCGACACCATCATCCGCTTGGAGAGGTCGGACAGCGTCATGCCATCAGGCACCTTGTCGAGCTGGGCCATCAGGTCAAAGCGCGGCAACGTAACGTCGAAGCGCTCGCGAAGGCGGCTGCGCACCTCGCCCTCGATCAGTGTGGTGCAGGTCAGGAGCCGAAGCCAGAGCCGAAGCTCGGTGCCGTGATCCTCCGGCAGTTCGACCGCTTTTGTCTCGGAATCAAGCATCATGGGTAGTCACGCCTTTCGCGGCGCCAATCGCAGCCGATCGTTTTGACCTTCAAGCAATTCGCGGCATATCGCAAGCCGAATGAGCGATGCTCCATGATATCGCGGGATCTCTTTAAGCTTCAAGCAATTTGGCGCGGCGCTTGCATGCGGGCTTGCATACGATCCGCTGGCGGTCGAGACGCGGCGAGGCATTCCCTTGCGGCGCTTGCCGTCGTCAGAATAAGCTGTGGCGCGGGATTTTGATCTTTGTTGGCGCGGGGACAGACCATGAAACGGGCATTGAAGTTGGCAGGACTGGCGGCGCTGTTCGCCCTTGCTGCCGGACCTGCGCTGGCGCAGGAGAAGATCAAGATCGGCGTCATCGTGACGACGTCGGGCCCGGCTGCCGCGCTCGGCCAGCAGGTGCGCGACGGTTTTGCGCTGGCGATCAAGGATCTCGGCGGCAAGATGGCGGGCCGCGAGGTCGAGGTCGTGAATGTCGACGACGAGCTCAAGCCGGATGGCGCGGTGACCAAGGTGCGCGGGCTGCTGGAACGCGACAAGGTCGACTTCGTGGTCGGGCCGATCTTCTCCAACATCCTGCAGGCGATCCATCGCCCCGTGACCGAGAACAAGACGTTCCTGATCTCGCCCAACGCCGGACCCTCGAGCTACGCCGGCAAGGAATGCAACCCATTCTTCTACGTCACCTCCTATCAGAACGATCAGGTGCACGAGATCCTCGGCAAGGTCGCGCAGGATCGCGGCTACAAGCGCGTCTATCTCCTGGTACCGAACTATCAGGCCGGACGCGACTCGGTGGCCGGCTTCAAGCTCGACTACAAGGGCGAGATCGTCGATGAATCCTATACGCCGCTCAACACGCTCGACTTCCAGCCGGAGCTCACAAGAATCTCCTCGCTGAAGCCGGATGCGCTGTTCACCTTCATGCCGGGCGGCATGGGCGTCAATCTGGTGAAGCAGTACAAGCAGGCCGGCGCCACCGTGCCCGTGCTATCGGCCTTCACGGTCGATGAATCCACGCTGCCGGCCCAGCAGGATGCGGCGGTCGGCATGTTCGGCGGCGCCAACTGGGCGCCCAACCTCGACAATCCCCAGAACAAGAAGTTCGTGGCGGCCTATGAAGCCGCCTACCAGAGCGTCCCCGGCACCTACGCCATGCAAGCCTATGATGCGGCGCTCTTGATCGACAGCGCTGTGAAAGCGGTGAACGGCAACCTCTCCAACAAGGAGGCGGTCGCGGCGGCGCTGAAGAAGGCCGATTTCGTTTCGCTTCGCGGCGGCTTCAGGTTCAACGCCAACGGCTATCCGATCCAGGACTTCTATCTGACCCAGGTCGCCAAACGTCCTGATGGAAAGTTCCAGACCGAGATCGTACAAAAGGTGTTCGAGAATTACGGCGACCGCTACGCCAAGGATTGCTCGGCCAAGTGAACGTGCAAGTAAACGAGGGAGTGGAACAATGAACGATGAGATCGCGGGCATCACCCGCGCCAACGAGGGCATGCAGGGCATCACCTGGAACATCCTCGGCCAGACCTATGTGCCGAAGAACCGCACCGAGCATTCGTTCTCGTGGCATGCGACGTTTCCGCCCGGCACCTTCGTGCCGCCGCACATCCATCCCGACCAGGACGAATATCTCTACATCCTCGAAGGCAAGCTCGACTTCATGCTCGACGGCGCCGATGAATCGGCGACGCCAGGCGATCTCGTGCGCCTGCCGATGGGCAAGCCGCACGGCATCTTCAACAAGTCACAGCAGGCGGCGAAGACGCTGTTCTGGGTGTCGCCGACGCGCCGGCTCTACGACCTGTTCTGGGCGATCCACAACATGCGGGAGCAGAACCCGGATGACGTGGTGAAACTCGCCGCCGAGTACAACATCCACTTCCTGCCGCCGCCGGCGGCTGCTTAAGTTCGTAGCTCGGGATGGGGCGCCGCTTTCCACCTCTCCCGAAGGGAGAGGTCGGCGCGAAGCGCCGGGTGAGGGGTTTTGCTCCCTCGTGGACACCGCCCCCTCACCCGGATCGCATCTGGCGATGCGATCCGACCTCTCCCCGCTGGGGAGAGGTGGGCACCGAGCTACTGCCGCGCCACCACGCGGGCGGCGAAGCCGGCCTTGGCGGCGTAGCCGCGCACGATTGCTTCGCGGGCCTCGTAGCTGAGGATGGTGTCGATATCCGTAAAGCCCTGCGGGGCGATCTGCTCGACCGCATCGATCACGCCCTCCGGCCCGCCGCGGCGGTTGGAGGCGACGATGTCGGCGGTCATCGGCAGGCGCTGGCGTTCATAGGCGACCAGCGCCTGGCGCGGATGCTCGGAGCGCGCCAGCGCATCCGCGAGGCACCGCGCATCGAGGATGGCCTGTGAGGCGCCGTTGGAGCCGACCGGATACATCGGATGCGCGGCATCGCCGAGCAAGGTGACGCGCCCGCTCGTCCAATACGGCAAGGGATCGCGGTCGCAGCACGGATACTCCCAGAATTCCGGCGTGGCGCCGACCAGCGCTGCAAAGTCCACCTGCGGGATCGAGAAGCCTGTGACATGCGGCATCAGCTCTTCCCGCCTGCCGAGATTCGACCAGCCCTCGCGGCGCGGCGGCGGTGACGCGCCATCGCCGATCCGCACCATCACCGCCCAATTGGTGAGACGGCTGGCCGGGCTCGAGCCTTCCGCGATCGGATAGATCACGGCCTTGGCGTTCAGGCCCCCGGCGATGATCATCGAGCGGCCGGTCAGGAACGCGGGCCAGTCGGCGGCACCGCGCCACAGCATCAGGCCGTTCCAGCACGGCGGGCCTTCGTTCGGAAACAGCGTCTCGCGCACTTTCGAGTGGATGCCGTCGGCGCCGATCAGGATATCAGCGCGAGCGGTGTGCATATGTGCCCCCGCACGATCGAAGAAATAGGCCGTGACGCCGCCTTCATCCTGCGTGAACGCGCCGAGCCGGCAGCCGGTGTGGATCGCCTCGCCGCCAAGCCGCTCGACCACAGCCTGATGGATGACGCCCTGCAGACGGCCGCGATGGACGGAGAATTGCGGCACGTCGTGGCCGGCGTCCAGCCCGCGCTTCTCATGCCAGACCTGCTGGCCATGGCGCGTCAGGTAGAACAGTTCATGGGTCCGGATCGCGACCTTGTCGAGCGCGTCAAGCAGGCCAAGCCCGGCGAGTTCGCGGATTGCATGCGGCAAAGTGTTGATGCCGACCCCGAGCTCGCGGATCGTCTCCGCCTGCTCGAACAATTCGCAAGTAATGCCACGGGCCCGCAGCATCAGCGCCGTGGTGAGCCCGCCAATCCCGCCGCCGACGATAATCGCCTTCATCGCCCTACTCCACTCGCGACGTCATGCCCGGCCTTGCGCCGGGCATCCACGCCGTCCGCGCTGAACCAAGGACGTGGATGGCCGGGACGAGCCCGGCCATGACGAAAGCATTCGCTCGACGCACCAGCGTCGCATGGTCCAAACCGGCGTCGCAAGCGGGTTTGTTGGAGGTGGAGCGCGCTTAAAGTTAACGCTCTCACCACCTCAATCCGGAACCACCGCGATCGCCTGGATCTCGACCTTGGCGCGATCCTCGATCAGGCCGGAGACCTGGACCGCCGTCATCGCCGGGAAGCGGCGGCCCATGATGTCGCGGTAGACGGCGCCGATCTCCTTTAACCGGGAGGAATATTCGCGGCGGTCGAGCAGGAACCAGGTCATCGACACGATATGCTCCGGCTTTCCGCCGCCGCTGGCGGCGACAGCGACGACGTTGCGCAGGGTCTGCCCGATCTGCTCCACGAGGTCGTCAGTCTCGAACACGCATTGCGCGTTCCAGCCGATCTGGCCGGCGACAAGGATCATCTTGCCGCGCGCGGCAACGCCATTGGCATAGCCGACCGGTTGGGCCCAGCCTTCGGGCTGCAGGAGTTCGATCATGTGCTTATTCCCGTCAAAGCCTCAATTCCCCTCGAAGACCGGTTTCTTCTTGGCAGCGAACGCCTCGAAGGCGCGGCGGAAATCGCCGGTCACCATGCAGATCGCCTGCGCCTGCGCTTCCGACTCCACTATCTCGTCGATGCCCATCGCCCATTCCTGGTTGAACATCGTCTTGGTCATGCCATGCGCGAACCACGGACCGTCGGCGAGCGAGCGGGCGAGATCGTAGGCCGCGGCAGGTAGCTCCGCCGTCGGCACCAGGCGGTTGTGAAAGCCCCAGGCAAATCCCTCTTCCGCGCTCATGGCCCGGCCGGTGTAAAGCAACTCAGCGGCGCGGCCCTGACCGATCACCCGCGGCAACAATCCGCACGCGCCCATGTCGGCGCCGGCGAGGCCCACGCGCGTGAACAGGAAGGCGGTCTTGGCCTGCGGCGTCGCCAGCCGCAGATCGGAGGCGAGCGCCAGCATCGCGCCGGCGCCGGCGCAGATGCCGTCGATCGCGGCGACGATCTGCTGCGGGCATTTTCGCATCGCCTTCACGACATCGCCGGTCATGCGCGTGAACGCGATCAGGTCGGGCATCGCCATCCGCGTCAGCGGCTCGATGATCTCGAACACGTCGCCGCCGGAGCAGAAATTGCCGCCGTCCCCGGTCAGCACGATGGCGCGGACATCTGAGGCGTAGGCGAGATCGCGGAAGAGATCGCGCAGTTCCTCGTAGGACTGGAACGTCAGCGGATTCTTCTTGTCCGGCCGATTCAGCGTGATCGTGGCGACGCGGGCATCGTCATCGGTTGCCCATTTGAAATGGCGCGCCTGATAGTCCTTGAACGGCCGGAGCTTTGCTTTCATCTCAGACATGATTTCTTCCTTGGGCGTTTCTTTTATCCCGTGAAGACCTCGCCGCCTGCGACGGCAATGGCCTGTCCATTGATGGACGATGAGCTAGAGGAAGCGAGCCAAAGAATGGTGTCCGCGACTTCCTCAGGCGTGACCAGCCGCTGCATCGGATTGACTTTCGCCAGGGCTGCGCGTGCTTCGGCCTCGCTGCGGCCGGTCTTGGCGACGATGTTGGCGGCCGCCTCAGCCACTAACGGCGTATCGGTATAGCCGGGGCAGACCGCATTCACGGTGACGCCGCGACGCGCATATTCGAGCGCGAGCGCGCGCGTCAGCCCGACAACGCCGTGCTTCGCGGCGACATAGGCCGAGACGTAAGCGTAGCCGGTCAGGCCCGCCGTGGACGATACGTTGATGACGCGCCCGCGGCCACGTTGCGCCATGCCGGGCAGCACCGCATGAGTCACCAGGAACACGCTGGAGAGATTGCTCGCCAGCATGTCCGACCATAGAGCCGCATCCGTCTTCTCGAACGGCGCGCTCAATGCCTTCCCCGCATTGTTGACGAGAATGTCGATCGGGCCGACCTCGGCCTCGATCCGCTTGATGCCCTCGGTGACAGCGATTTCATCGGTCACATCGACAGGCAGAACAGCGCCGGCACCCGCCCCAATGGACGCCGCAGTCCCGGCAAGCGTATCCGGCCTCCTGCCTGCAACGCTCACGCGTACGCCGGCTTCGGCCAGCGCTCGTGCCGTGGCCGCGCCGATGCCGGAGCCGCCACCGGTGACGAGCGCATGTGCGTCGGGCCAGAAATTCCGGGTCATGCTTTCGCTCCCGCTGCCGCGCGCTCCAGATTGGCCTCATATTGCGGCTTGCCGGAGAGATACTGCTTCGGCCAGGCAATCGACTTCACGCCGATCTTAGCGGCCTCGTGCAGCGTCCAGGCCGCATCCGCAAGATGCGGGCGCGCGATCGCGCAGAGATCGGCGCGGCCGGCGGCGATGATGGAATTGGCGTGATCGGCCTCGGAAATCGCGCCGACCGCAATGGTCGCAATGCCGACCTCGTTGCGGATCTTGTCGGCAAACGGCGTCTGATAGAGCCGGCCATAGACCGGATGGTCGTCAGCCCAGACCTGGCCCGAGGAGCAATCGATCAGGTCGGCGCCGGCTTGCTTGAACAGCCTTGCGAACTGAAGCGCATCATCCGGCGTGTTGCCGCCCTCGGCCCAGTCATGGCATGACAGGCGCACCGAGATCGGCTTGTCCTGCGGCCACACGTCACGTATCGCCCGAAATACCTCCAGCGGATAACGCGCGCGGTTCTCGATGCTGCCGCCATATTCGTCCGTCCGGCGGTTGGTGAGCGGCGAGAGGAAGCTCGACAGCAGGTAACCGTGGGCGCAATGCAGTTCGAGGATGTCGAAGCCGGCCCGCACCGCACGCCGCGCCGCGGCGACGAACTGCTCGCGCACCTCATCCAGTTCGGCGCGCGTCATCGGTTCCGGCGTCTGACCGTCGGGCAGATAGGGAACGGCTGAGGCCGACACCAGCGGCCAGTTTCCTTCGGCAAGCGGCTCGTCCATTCCCTCCCAGGCCACGCGGGTCGAACCCTTGCGTCCGGAGTGGCCAAGCTGAATGCCGATCCTGGCCGCGCTATTGGCGTGGACGAAATCGACGATGCGCTTGTAGGCCTTCGCCTGCTCGTCGTTCCACAATCCGCAGCAGCCCGGCGTGATCCGCGCCTCCGGCGACACGCAGGTCATCTCGGTGAAGATCAGCCCGGCGCCGCCGAGCGCGCGGGCGCCGAAATGCACCAGATGGAAATCGTTCGGCACGCCCTCTTCTGCCGAATACATTGCCATCGGCGAGCAGATGATGCGGTTGGGCAATGATAAGCCGCGGATACGGAACGGCGTCAACATCGGCGGCGCCACGCGATCATTGGAATCCGGCAGCCCGGCGCGTTCGGCGAACCAGCGCTCATAGCCTTCGAGCCATGTCTTGTCGCGAAGCCGCAAATTCTCGTGGCTGATGCGCTGCGAACGGGTCAGCAGCGAATACATGAACTGCTCGGGCTCCAGGGTATCAGCATAGCGCGCGCCCACCACCTCGAACCACTCCATCGCATTGCGCGCGGCATTCTGGATCCGCGCCACATCGACGCGGCGAAGTTCCTCGTAGGCCGCGAGTACCGCGGGAATCTTGTCCGGCGTCGCGCCGAGCTGCTTGAACTGGTTGGTCAGCTCGATCGCATCCTCGAGCGCGAGCTTGGTCCCCGATCCGATCGCAAAGTGCGCGGTATGCGCGGCATCGCCCATCACCACGACTTGGCTGTTGCCGTTGAACGCGGTCCACTTGCCGCAGATCAATCGCGGGAAGGAAAGCCAGGCCGAGCCACGCAGATGCCGCGAATTGGAGATCAGCGAATGGCCATCGAGAATTTCGGCGAAGATCTTCTCACAGAACGCGATGGAGTCGTCCTGATCGAGCTTGTCGAGACCATGCGCAAGGAACGCCTCCTCCGTGGTCTCAACGATGAAGGTCGCCGCGCCCTCCTCGAACTTGTAGATATGCGCCTGGAACCAGCCGTGCTCGGTCTTGCGGAAGTCGAAGGTGAAGGCATCAAAGCGCTTGTTGGTGCCGAGCCAGATATAGCGGTTCGGCCGCATCAGGATGTCGGGCTGGAAGCTTTCGGCATAGCGCGTGCGGATCTTCGAGTTCACGCCGTCGGAGGCAACGATCAGGTCGGCATCCGGAAATTCGAGATCGGACTCGACCTCGCGCTCAAAGACCAGTTCGACGCCGAGTTCCTCGGCGCGCGCCTGCAATATGTTGAGCAGGCGCTTGCGGCCGATGCCGACAAAGCCGTGGCCGGTGGTGCGCATCCGGCGACCCTTGATCAGGACCTCGATATCGTCCCAGTGGTTGAAAGCCTGCTCGATCGCATCCGCCGTGACCGGATCCCATTTGCGCATGTTGTCCATGGTCGCATCCGAAAACACGACGCCGAAACCGAAAGTGTCGTAGGGGCGGTTGCGCTCGACCACCGAAATCCGGTGCGCCGGATCGAGCATCTTCATCAGGATGCCGAAATAGAGCCCGGCCGGCCCGCCCCCGATGCAGACGATGCGCATGGCTGTCTCCTCACCTTCGGCCGTCCGGGTATCTCCGCGGAGGGCTCCCGGAACCGAGAGGACAATACTTTATGCTTAAAATAATTTTGTCAAGCGAGGGGCGGTCCGTTCACTCCGGCAAACGGACGATTATGCCGTCCTTTCGCCCATGGGAACGTGGATTTTCGCGTGACTCGGGTCTGGAGACGAAGACCGAGGGGAGTGTTGGGAGCCGCGCCCGCAGCCTGAAGCAAAACGCCGGCCTCAACGGAGGCCGGCGCGCTACACCTTTATATGACGCCATACGATGCGGGCGCCTGCCGATAAGGCCGCCCCAGCGGCTAATACGCCAGCGGCTTCGGCCGGCCGACGCCGCAGTAATGAAAACCGTTCCGCGTCACATCCTCGGGCGAATAGATGTTGCGGAGATCGACGATCACGGGTGTTGCCATGATCGTTGCGATCTTCTTCAGGTCGAGCGCGCGGAACTGCTCCCATTCCGTCACGATCACGATCGCATGGCTTCCTCGCGCGCAATCATAAGCGTCGCGGCAGAAGGTGACGTTCTCGAACACCTTCTTGGCCTGCTCCATCCCGACCGGATCGAAGGCACGGATCGTCGCGCCCATATCCTGCAACGCCGTGATCAGCGGGATCGACGGCGCATCGCGCATGTCGTCGGTGTTCGGCTTGAAAGTGACGCCGAGCACGGCGATGGTCTTGCCGCGGATGTTGCCGCCGAAGGCATTCGCCACCTTGCGCGCCATGGCGCGCTTGCGCTGGTCGTTCACCGACACCACCGTCTCGACGATCCGCAGCGGGGCCTCGTGGTCCTGGCCGGTCTTGATCAGCGCCAGCGTATCCTTGGGAAAGCAGGAGCCGCCGAAGCCCGGACCGGCATGCAGGAATTTCGAGCCGATACGGTTGTCGAGCCCGATGCCGCGGGCGACCTCCTGGACATTGGCGCCGACCTTCTCGGCAAGATCGGCGATCTCGTTGATGAAGGTGATCTTGGTCGCAAGGAATGAGTTGGCGGCATATTTCGTCAGCTCCGCGGTGCGGCGGCTGGTGTAGAGGATCGGCGAGGTGTTGAGATGCAGCGGACGATAGACTTCGGCCATCACCTCCCTCGCAAAGGCATCCTCCGTGCCGATGACGATGCGGTCGGGATGCTTGAAATCCTGGATCGCGGCCCCTTCCCGCAGGAATTCGGGATTGGAGACGACGGCAAATTTCGCGTCCTTTTTCTCCTCGCGGATGATGCGCTCGACCTCGTCTCCGGTGCCGACCGGGACGGTCGACTTCGTCACCACGACTGCCGACTCCGGCAAGGCCGCGGCGATTTCGCGCGTCGCGGCGTAGACATGGGAAAGATCGGCGTGGCCGTCGCCGCGGCGGGACGGGGTGCCGACCGCGATGAAGATGACTTCGGAACGGCTGACCGCCCCCTTCAAGTCGGTCACGAAGGCCAGCCGGCCCTGCGCGATGTTTCTCGCCACCAGCTCCGAAAGCCCGGGCTCGTGGATCGGGATCTCGCCCTTGTTCAGCGCTGCGATCTTCTTTTCATCCTTGTCGACGCAAACGACGTAGTGCCCGAAGTCGGCGAAACACGCCCCCGACACCAGTCCGACATAACCGGCGCCGACCATCGTGATATGCATGACTTATCCTGTCTGACCAAAATGATCGCAGCGGCCGCACCGGTCATCATTTGACCAGCATCGACTCGCCATCGAGATGCTGCGGGAAGAAGAAGAAATTGTTGATATAAAACCGCCCTTCCTTGCGGCCACCATCCGCCTCGAGCGCCGCCGCATCCTGCAGCTCCTCGACATCGAACTTTTCGACGTCGACCACATCGCCTTCCTTCAGGAAGAAACCACGGTAGAACCGTTGCCGGAAGAAATCGAACACCGATTCCGTCGCGGCCGGCCGATGACGATCCTCCGCTTCCACCAGGAACACCGGCTGGCAGCGCTCCAGGAGTTCGACGGCACCGTTGAGGACGTTGAGCTCGTGCCCTTCCACGTCGATCTTCACGAAGGCGACCTCTTGATGCATCACCGAATCCAGTCGCGCCATCGGCACATGGGCGGCGACGATCGGATCGGCCGACGCCATCACACGCCGCTCAAGCGAGGCAAGGCCGTGGACCAGACCCGTGTCGCCGCGCGGAATGAAGAGTTCGGCGTCACCTTCGTGGTCCGACAGCGCGATCTCGTGCACGCTGACGTTTGAAGCAGATGTCCGCCGCAGCAGGCGCGCCATGTCGTGCGAGGGTTCGAAGGCGTGGACCTCGCGGGAAAGCCGCGCCAGCTTTCGCGTGTAGAGGCCGCAATTGGCGCCGATGTCGACCGTGACCGCATCGTCCGGGATAATCTTGTCGAGATAGGAAAGTTCCCGCTCCGCCGATTTCGGACGATGCATGAAGTGCCACTGCAGCCAGATCGATGGGAATGCATCCTTCAAGAGATCCTTGGCCTGCTGCTTGGCACCCATGTCCATTCCCTCCGTTATGTGTTGATGCGGATAGGATACTCCGAGACGCCGCCCGCTGGATTGGCTTGCGGCCGCCACGTCACACCCGGTGGTAGATATCCTGCACCCGGACGATGTCGTCCTCCCCAAGATACGTGCCCGACTGCACCTCGATCAGGTTGAGCGGAACCTTGCCCGGATTTTCCAGGCGATGCATGCAGCCGAGCGGAACGAAGATCGATTCGTTCTCGCGGAGCAGCACTTCCTCGTCGTCCCGCGTGACGATCGCGGTGCCGTTCACCACCACCCAATGCTCGGCGCGGTGAAAATGTTTCTGCAGCGACAGCTTGGCGCCCGGGTTGACAGTGATGCGCTTGACCTGGAAGCGGTCGCCGGCATGGATCGACGTGTAGTAACCCCACGGACGGTGCACGCTGTGGGTCTGCGTCGCGGCGCGATGGCCATTGGCCTTCAACCGCTCCACCAGCTTGCCGACATCCTGGGCGCGCTCGCGTTTGGTCACCAGCACCACGTCGGGCGAAGCGGTGATGACGAGATCCTCGACGCCGAGGGCGGCAACCAGCGGGCCGTCTCCCCGCACGTAGCAGCCGGAGCTGTCCTCGGCCACCGCATCGCCGATCACGACATTGCCGGATGCGTCCTTCTCGCCCATGGTCCACAGTGCCGACCAGCTTCCGACGTCGCTCCAGTCAAAACTGGCGGGAACCACCATGGCCTTGTCGGCCTTTTCCATCACCGCGTAGTCGACCGAGATGGACGGGCAGGACTCGAATGCCTTTTCTTCCAATCGCAGGAAATCGAGATCGCGCGTCGCGCCGGCCAGCGCCGCGCGGCAGGCATCCAGAATCGCGGGCTCGTGCCGCGCCAGTTCATCGATGAAGGCGCGTGCGGGCAGCAGGAAGATTCCGCTGTTCCACAGATGATCATTGCCGGCCAGCAAGCGCTCCGCGGTCACGGCGTCGGGCTTCTCGACGAAGCCCGCGACTTTGCGGATTTCGGGAAGATCGGCGATCCCGCCGCCCATGCGGATGTAGCCATATCCGGTCGCAGGCCCGGTCGGCTTGAGGCCGAACAGAACAAACTGTCCACGGCGCGCCGCCGGTAGCCCGCTCGCGATCGCGGCGCGGAACGCCGCGTGATCGCGCACCCAGTGGTCGACCGGCGTCACCAGGATCACCGCGCCGGGATCAACCTCGCTGGCGAGAAGCGCCGCGATCGCGACCGCCGGCGCCGTATTTCGTCCGAACGGCTCCAGCACCATGGTCGGATTGGCGATGCCGGCCGCGCGCAGTTGCTCGCCAATGGCAAAGCGATGCTCGGCATTGGCGATCACCATCGGATCGGCAAACAGCGACGGCTCCGTCACACGGTTCGCCGTCTGCTGCAGCAAGGTCTTCTCGCCGAGCAGCGCGAGCAGTTGCTTCGGCTGGTTCTCGCGCGACAGCGGCCAGAGCCGCGAGCCGGTTCCGCCCGACAAAAGAACTGGGACTATGCGGCCGCGTGGCTGCAGCATTCTGTCGCTCCCCTTGTTGTGATGCTTGGATGTCGGCGGGCTAGAAGCCGCTGCCGGACAGGAATTCGCGGCGGACGGTGCGCACGATGATCATGACGTCCATGCGCAAGGACCAGCGCTCGATGTAGTCGAGGTCGTAATCGATCCGCGAGATCGCGCGGCCGGCCTCAACCGTGCTTCCGCGGCAGCCGCTCACCTGCGCAAGGCCGGTGATCCCGGGCCGAGCGCTGTGGCGCTGGAAGTAATACGGCACGAGGTCCTCATAAGGCAGCTCAGCGGCCAGCATGCCCGGGACATGCGGGCGCGGGCCGACCAGCGACATGTCGCCCTTGATGACATTGATCAATTGCGGGATTTCATCGAGGCTCGTCTTGCGCAGGATCCTGCCGATCGGGGTGACTCGGGAATCGCCCTGCACGGTCTGCTTGACGCCGCGCACGTCGCCGGCGTCGGTCCGCATCGAGCGGAACTTGTAGATCTTGAAGCGCCGGTTTCGATAGCCGTACCGGTATTGGTGAAACAACACCGGTCCTCGCGACGTCAGCTTGATGCCGATGGCGATCGCGATCAAGAGCGGCGCGAAGAACAACAGCGCTGCGCTTGCAACCACGATATCGAAGATGCGCTTTGAGATGGAAGAACCCGGCTCAGTCCGCACCGCGCCGCGCGGGCGCTTTGCTCGATAGGGGCTATATGAATTGCTGCCGGCATATTCGACCGGCCGCATCGAGATGGTGCTCCGCTTGTTGCGGAGCGACCTGATACTGTCCTGGTCGAAGTTGGCTGTGACGATGGCGGCCATTTGCTCTCGCTCTCTCTGTTGAACCCAAAGAGGTCACAAGCGCGACGACGCAGACCGTCACTGCCCGTCTCGCGGGCACCTTCGCAATTGCGAATTTTCCTGCGTAGCAGAGACGCGTCTCGATCGCGCGGCGGTATAACTCTACGAACTCTTTGAGCGAAATGGGGCAGCAAAACGAAAATGTTGCGCGCGGTTTTGCATCGCGGCATCGTGAGCTTTGTGCGATGCAAAGAATCCGTTTTGTTCGGAAGCGCTTAGGTTGAAGTGCACGCGAAATGCGCTGCGTGTGTTTCGATGCAGCCATGCATTAACGCAAACCTGGAACCACGCGCGAATCGGATTCGATTCAGAAATGGCCACGCAACGGCTATATCAAGCACTTAATCTGTGCGATCATTTTTGAAGGATTTCTTTCACTGCATACTAAAGCGCCACTCGTACTCTCCCCGACGCGATCATTTCAATTGATGGTCTTCTCGATGATTGCGGGACGTCAACACCCGAAAACGGCCTTAACGAAGAAGCCGCTTGTCTCGGAAAGATTTTCCAGGGAGGCGCCAATGATCGCGGCGCGTTTGGATCGCCCTGAACCAAAACGACTCGATCCTGCGGGGCGTAAATTGAGGAACCGCATCATCCTGACGAACATGCTTGCCTGGATCGTGATCATTCTGCTCATCCGAATGATCTTCTTCTAGACTTTATACAGGCAAGGGAAACGGGAACAGGTGCCGCTGCGGCGGCGCCGCCGATTGACCTCATGACGGTTCCATGATCGAAGCAGTCGATGATGCGGCCGCCAGTTGCATATCCCGCGTTCGTTGCACCTTCGGCTCCCGCAGACACGCGCATCTACGCGGTCGGCGACATTCACGGACGCGCCGACCTGCTCGCCGAGACCATTGCGCGTATCGACGACGACATAAGCCGGCGGCCGATCCGCTACGCGCTCGAGATCTATCTCGGCGACTATATCGACCGCGGCCCCGATTCCAAGACCGTGCTCGATCTGTTGGCAGTTCGCCTCGTCAGGAATCACGCGGTTTGCCTGCGTGGCAATCATGAAGAGCTGTTGCAACACTTTCTTGACGATCCGGCGGCGTTCGCGCAGTGGCGGCGGCTCGGCGGCATGCAGACGCTCGCCTCCTATGGCGTGTTTCCGCGCGACGTGCCCGTCTCCGAAGTCAACCTGCAGCGCCGCTTTCTCAACGTGTTCCCGCGCACGCATGTCCTGTTCCTGCAATGCCTGCGCGACAGCTTTATCTGTGGTGACTTCTTCTTTGCCCATGCCGGGCTGCGCCCCGGCGTTCCGGTCGAGCAGCAGCATCCGGAGGATCTACTTTGGATCCGCCAGGAGTTTCTCAGTTCGGATGAAGATCACGGCAAATATGTCGTGCACGGCCACACCCCGGTTCCCCATCCCGACATCAGGCATAACCGCATCAATATCGACACCGGCGCGTGGAGAAGCGGGACCCTGACCTGCATCGCCATTGAAGGAACAGCGATTCTGGTCCTGTGACAGACGATGGCGCCATTAACGCTGCGCGATCATGGAACCGCATGGAGCTGTCGCGGAACCACTACCCACATTTTTTCGCCTTGTTTCCTCACTTATGCTCCGCGCCGTTACTGACGGACTTTCGTGGGGATGCAGTCATGCAGCAACAATCAATCCGTGTCGCCCGCGCGGCGCCACGCAATATTCTATTTGCGTTTGTTTTGGCGAGCATCGCAAGTTTTGCAACTTGCGCGTCGGCTCAAACGCAAACCGGCTCGCATGCGTTCTCGACAGGGACCTACGTGCTCGGTCCGAACGACAGAGTGCGTGTGAAGGTCTATGGGGAGCCCGACATCACGGGAGAGTATGAAATCGACGCGAGCGGTCAGGTCTCGATTCCACTTGCAGGACGCATGAGGGCGTCCGGCATGACGACCAAGCAGTTGGAACGCGCGATCACATCCGCGCTATCGAAGGACATCGTGCGTGATCCGAAGGTGAACGTCGAGATCGTCGCGTACAGACCTTATTACATCCTCGGCGAGGTCAAGAAGGCCGGCGAGTATCCGTACCGCCTTGGTCTGACGGTGATGGATGCGGTCGCCAGTGCCGGCGGATTCACCTATCGCGCCAACGAGGGCAAGGTCTATCTGCGCCGATCGGGCAGTCCAGCGGAGGAGATCTACGCGCTCGATGCACCGATCCTGGTGTTTCCTGGCGACAACATCCGGGTTCCCGAGCGCTACTTCTGAGTGGCTCGTTCGACGGAGCAATCTCGTTCGCAAATCACGCGCGTAAACATTTACGTCATGCGCGCTGCCATAGTGTCGTCGATTTGCGATGAGTATTATTTTGCAATGCAGAAAACTTTTTCCCGCGACGCACGTTAATGCGCGGGAAGATGTTCTCTGATCAAACCAGCAATGCTCCGTAGTGCGCGCGTAACAAGTGCAAAGGGCTGCCATGTCAATGCGCAGTCCGCGGTGAATTTGTGAGCACGGGCAGCCGGGCCTTAGAACTTCACCGCTCCAGAGTTCCCGCAAGGGATGGATTATGGGACGCACGACTGCATTTGGCTGGTTGAACGCGATTGGAACGAGTGGGTCGCAGACCCGTTCGGTCGTCGCGTTCGGTCGCCGCGGACTGAAGATCCTACCCGCGCCGGTGACTGCGATTGTGCTTGGACTCGGATCGCCAGCGGAGGCGCAGGTGCTCCCTTGGCCGAATGAGGAGGTGGCGCCGCCATGGAACGCGCAACAGATCTTCGAGCCATCTCCGTTACCCAAGCTGACCGATCCTGACACCCGTGAAGCCATCCCGCCGGAGGACACGCCCGTGAAAGGCCGTCTACAGCCTGGCTATGAGCCTGTCGGCATTCGCTCGGGCTCATGGATGTTCAATCCGTCGCTGATCACTGGCGGGTTCTTCGACAGCAACGTATTCGCGTCGAATACCGACATCCGAAGTGACGTCGCGGCCGTGGTCGAGCCGTCGCTGCGTGCCCACACGCTATGGGAACGGCACGGCCTTGACCTCAAGCTCGATGCCCAGGAGACGGTCTATAAGCAGAACTCCAGCCTCAACCAGACCAATGCCAGCCTGAAGGGCAATGGCTGGCTCGACATTGCCCATGACATGGTGCTTCTGGGCAGCTTCCAGGTCGCGCATCTCAATGAGGGGGTTGGTTCGCTGAGTTCGCCCGCCAACGCCATCGCGCCGACACCTTATAATCTGTACTCAGGCGATGTGACGCTGCGCAAGGAATTCAACCGGCTGACCACCTCGGTCGGATTCAGCACCGATTCCTACGACTACGGCTCGACCGTCTCGCAGGACGGCAGGACCATCAACCAGGATGCCCGCGACGGACAGATCTACTCGCTCCATAGCCGGATCGATTATGCGTTTTCCGAGACCCTTGGCTGGTTCGGCAGCGCCGAGGGCAATGTGCGCGACCTCCGCGGCCAGCCTCTCCAGCCGCTGAGCTCCCAGGGCTATCGTGCGCTCACCGGCGTCACCCTCGGACTGGCGCGCCTGATCACCGGCGAAATCGGCTTCGGCTATGTGCAGCAACAGTTCGTCGATCCGACTATCGGCACGATCGCAGGCCCGACCTATCACGCCAGGCTGACCTGGAGCCCGACGCGGATGATCGACGTTCACTTCAACGCCGAGCAGATCGTCACGGAGACTTCCGTCACGAGTGCGAGCGGCGTGCTCGCCAACGCCGTGCAGTTCGGGCTGGACTATGAGTTCCGTCGCAACGTCATCGTTTCGTTCTACGGCGCCTATGAGATCGACCGCTTCTTCGGGCAGCCGCGCAAGGATCAGGTCACCACGTCCGATGCCCGCGTCAAATATTTGCTGAATCGTTTCGCCGCGATCGCGGTCTACTACCGCTTCACGTCGCGCGAAAGCAACATTCCGACTTTCAGCTACGACAAACACCTGGTGGGATTGAATGTTACAACGCAGTTCTGAGCACCTGCCTCGCCCTCCGGAAGAGAGGACGGAACCTGCCGCAAGTCGCTGGCAGGCTCCGACCGTCGATCTGCGCGAGATGGCGCGTATCCTGCGCCGCCGCTACAAGCTTGCCATCCTGCCCGCTGTCGTGCTGGTCGCACTCGGGCTGACCTACTGCCTGCTGGCCACGACTTTATATACGGCAACCGCGACCGTGCTGGTCGATCCACGCCGAGCCGCCGCTGTCGAGACCAACAGCCAGACCGCGCTTTCGAACTATGGCACCGATGATGCAACCATCGAAAGCCAGTCATTGCTGATCCAGTCGATCGCGATCCTGGACCGTGTGGTCCGCAGGCTGAAGCTGACGCAAGATCCGGAATTCATCCCGACACCAGGCCTCCTCGATCCGGTCAAGCGGCTGTTCGCCTCGGCTGCGCCCGAAGGCGCGGCGGATCCGCAAGACGCGGCGCGCGCGCGTTCGATCGAAATCCTGCAGAAGCGCATGAAGGTGACTCGGCAAGGCACGACCTTCCTGGTCGATATCAATGTCAGCTCGGAATCGCCGTCGAAAGCCGCTATTATCGCCAACGCGGTCGCGGACGCCTATTTCGAGGATCAGGTCCGCGCCAAGAATGACGCGACCCGCATCGCGGCTAACTGGCTCGGCGGCCAGATCAACGATCTCAAATCGAGGGTCGTCGCCTCCGAGAAGGCGGTTGAGGATTTCCGATCCGCCAACAATCTGACGGTGTCGCAGGGCGTGACCGTCAACGACCAGCAGATCACCGACCTCAACAACAAGCTGATCGCCGCGCGGGTGCAGACCGCGGAGGCGCGCGCCAAATACGACCAGGTGCAGCAGATCGCCAAATCCGGTGGCGACCCCGGCGGAATCAATGCGGCGATTTCGTCGGATATGATCACGAAGTTGCGCACGCAATATGCCGACATTGCCAAGAACGAGGCCGATCTCTCCAGCAAATACGGCGCGCGGCATCCGCTCGTCACCAATGTGCGCGCGCAGCTCAAGGACACCCAGCGGCTGATCAACGAGGAAATCAAGCGGATCCTCGAGAGCACCAAGCACGATTACGACGTGGCGCTCTCCCGCGAAAACTCGCTGAGCCAGAGCCTGGAGCAGTTGCAGAACGTATCCAATACTTCGAGCCAGGCCCAGGTACGGCTGCATGAGTTGCAGCGCGAGGCCGAAGCCAACCGCACGCTCTATGAATCCTATCTGGCGCGCTCGAAGGAAGCGACGTCGCAGGAAAGCCTGGAATTGCCGGATTCGCGGGTGGTGACCAAAGCCAGCGTTCCGATCCGTCCCTCCTCGCCGAAGACCATGCTAATCCTGGGCCTTGCCGGGATGCTCGGCCTCGGCTTGGGAACCGTGCTCGCCTTCGGGGCCGACTATCTCGACGGCCGCATCAAGACGCTGGAGCAGGCGGAGTCGATATCGGGCGTGCCGGCGCTCGCCGCGGTGCCGTTGATCGGCACAAGGGAGCTTGCAGGATTGGCGCGGCGGCGCGGACGGGGCGAACTCGAAAATCACGATCCGAGAACGGTCAAGCTGTTGCCGGCCGCCTTGCAACCGCCTTTGATGCGCTATGCGATCGACGAGCCCGCCACATTCTTCGCGGAAGCGATTCGCTCGGTTCGCCTGGCGCTGCAACGGACGATGCGGCTGCAGCCGGTCAGGGTCGTGCTCGTCACCTCCGCCCTGGACAGCGAAGGCAAGACCACGCTTGCCGGCAATCTGGCGCAGTCGCTGGCGACGTTGGGTATCCGGACGCTTCTGATCGACGGCGATCTCCGCAACCCGCAACTCACCCGCTCGCTCTGCCCGCGCGCCGACATCGGATTGTTGGACGTGGCCCTGGGACGCGCGGCTATCGACCAGGCGATCCTGACCGACGAAAGCACCGGACTGTCCGTGCTGCCGTCGACCGCGGTCAAGCAGGCCGAGATCATCACCGAACTGATGTTCTCCGACCGCATCGTCGATGTGCTCGATCACTTACGTCATCGCTACGAATTGATCATCGTCGACTCGCCGCCGCTGGTGCCGCTGGTTGACGGCCGGGCGCTGGCCGAGCTTGCGGACCGCATCATCCTGGCGCTGGCCTGGGATCAGACCCCGCGTGAGGTCCTGGCCCACACCATCGACCTGCTCTCGCCGGTCTCCGATCGCATTCTCGGCACCGTTCTCACGCGCGTCGACCTCAGTCGCCTGCAGTTCTACGACTACTACCGCAGTTCCGCCTATCTCAAACCATACGGAACCGCGAGCCTCAGCCCCGGAGCGGCGCGGTGAACACGCGCAGCTTTGCCAGCCAACCTTTAAGCCTGCCCGGCGCGGTGTCGCACGCACCGTCCGGAACGCGGACGCGTGGGATGACGTTCGACACGTTTGTCGAGTGGCTGGCGACGGGCTTCCTTGCGCTCGCAGTCGTCGCCATGTTCATGCTCTCGGCGGGCATGCTCACCGCCGTGAAGATCCACTATCTGACGGCGGGCGGCAATTTTTACGAGAAGCTGCATCCAGCGACGTACTTTACCTTCCTCGCCTTTTTCCTGCTGCTGATACGCAGCCGCGGGCCGATTGGCGAGATCGACCGGATGTTCTCGCAGTCGAAGCTCCTCTTGTTCTATCTGCTCTGCTGGCTGTTCCTGCTGGTGCAGATGTTCGTGCTGGAACGGCCGTTCACGGTGATCTTCGATACGTTCTTGACGCCGGTCGTGTTATGTCTTGCGATCTGGCAGCTCTCACCGTCGCAACGACGGCCGCTCGCCTGGGCGATCCATGTCACGATTCTCGTGAATATCGTGGTCGGCTATTATGAGTATTTCTCAGGTCACCGCCTGATTCCGCTGACAATGGGCGACATCGTCGTCCTCGGCGAATGGCGCTCCTCGGCGTTTCTCGGCCATCCCCTCACGGCATCGGGCGTGGTCGCGGGCTATGTGCTGGCGCTGCTGCTGCGGCCGGCGCTCTGCCCTCCGATTCTGATACGAGTGCCGCTGATCGCCTTCAGCCTGGCCTCGCTCATGGCGTTCGGCGGCCGGACCGCGCTGGTGACCGTGCTGATCGTGATGGGACTGCTTGTCGGGATCGAGATGCTCCACATGCTGCGGGGCAAGCGCATCCCGCTCTCGGCCGCGATCCTTGCCATTTGCCTGCTGTTCGCAGCGGGCGCAGTCGGATTTGCCGCGCTCGATCTCGGCATCTTCGACAAGATGCTGCTGCGCTTCTCCTCCGACAAGGGCAGCACGCTGGCACGCTATGCCACCTTTCACCTGCTGTCGTATTTCGACTGGCAAGAATTGCTGCTCGGCCCCAATCCGGTCCGGGTGACTTCACTGCAGAGCCAGCTCGGCCTCGACTATGGTATCGAGAATTTCTGGATCTCCTGCATCGCGCAGTTCGGCGTCATCCACACCGTTGCGCTGACGATTGGGCTCGCTTGCCTCTTCACCGAGATCATCCGACGCGCCGACCGCGGCGTCTGGGCGATGCTGCTGCTGATGTTGACGATCGCTGCGAGCTCGGTGAGCTTCTCGTCCAAGAATATCCAGCTTGCACAGTTCATCGTCCTGATCACCGTGCTGCTGCCGCGCGACGAATATCGGCGGACAGCCCCTCCGCCTCCCGTCGCTCAGCGCCGTTACCGGCCTGCTCCCGCGTAAATCTGGCGTCAGGACATCGTATGGACATCTACGTCGACAACACCCATCTCGGACGTCACGTCACCGGACTCGAGCGCATTACGCTCGAACTGTTTTCCGCGTCCGCGCTCGCTCCGCTCAATGTGGTGCCGGTCACCGCGCGCGGCACGCGCCAGATGGTGACGACCCAGACCTTTGGCTTGCCGATGCGGCTTGCGACCTCGTCGGCGATACTGCTGTGCCCCGGTTTTCCGCCGAGCCCGCTATTGCTGCCGTTCGCCTCGCGCGTGCTGCCCTACATCCACGATGATTTCCTGGTGACCAGGCCCGCCGAACTGAACGCACGTGCCCGGCTCTATATGGCGCGTCCCTTCAAGCTGGCGCTGCGGCACTATCCGCGATTCCTTGCCAACTCCAACGATACAAGGCGCCGGATCGCCGCCTATACCCGACCCGATGCCGAGATCACGCTGTACCGTCCCTCCGTGCGCAACGTGTTCGGATTACAGTCGGAGCAGCGCGCCGGCCGCGCGACTGCGCCGCCACCGCTGCGGCTGGTCGCCCTCGGCACCGTCGAGCCGCGGAAGAATTTCAAGGCGGCGGCCGCGCTCGTCGGGGCGCTGCGCGGAAGAGGTTTTGCCGACGCCACGCTGGATATCGTCGGCCGGCGGGGCTGGGGCGACGACTGGCAAGCGCTGGAAGCCATGCCGGGCGTTACGCTGCACGATTATCAACCGACCGAGCGCGTCAGGGAATTGCTTGATACGGCCGACCTGTTCGTCTGCACCTCGCATGACGAAGGGCTCGGCCTGCCCTTGCTCGAAGCGCAATATGCCGGGCTGCCGATTGCAGCACCCGATGCGCCGATCTTCCGTGAGGTGCTCGACGCCTCCGGCATCTTCATCAATCCCGCCGAGCCCACCGCCGCCGCGGCGCAGATTGCAGCTGCGCTGTCGATCCAGAATTGGCGGACGCGCTATGTCGCGCTCGCCGAGCAGAATCTTGCTCGCTGGAACGCGCTTGCCCATGGCGACCGCGAGGCGGTGATCGACCTGATCTCGCGCCTTGCTGCCCACCCCCTCTCCTCTGGCCAGTTCAACCCGAAGCGGATCTAAACTTTTGCACAAGACCACCAACGCGATGCGGCACCTCGACAGCCTGCGGATCATCGCCGCTTGCGCTGTGGTGATTTTGCACTATTCCGATTATTTCAAGGAGCTGCCGACCGGGCGCATCATCATCGCCCATGTCTGGCATTTCAACCTGTTCGTCGACCTGTTTTTCGTGGTTTCCGGCTTCGTCATCGCGCGTCAATATCATGACGACGTCGGCGACGGCCCCGCCATCGGACGCTTCCTCTGGCGGCGCATCGCCCGCATCTATCCACTGCATCTCGCCACGCTGACATTCTATATTGGCATTGCTTTCGCGCTTTCGTTTGGCATCGCGCACACGGACAATCCCGGGCGCTATTCGTTCTCCGATCTGCCGGCGCAATTCCTGTTGCTGCATGCTTTCGTCGGTGAACGGTTGACGTTCAACTTCCCGAGCTGGTCATTGTCGGCGGAAATGTTCTGCTATCTGCTGTTTCCGCTGATCGTTGCGCTCACATTGCAGCGCAAAGTACTGATCATCGCGCTTGTAGCGTTGTCTGCGCTTGCTAACAGCATTTGGGCAGCGACCATGGATACCCTGCCATGGTCCGAGTGGATCAACTTGGGCGGAGCCTTCCGCGCGGTTCCCGCGTTCAGCCTCGGCATTGCCTGTTCCCTCTACCGCGACCAGATCGCGCGCTGGCCCGCAACGCGCGGCGCCCTGATTTCGACGCTTGTTGCATTCATCTTGTTCGGATCGTGGCTGACGCCAATGGCTGCGCTGGTTGCGGTCTACGTGATCGCCGTACTCGCGATCCAACTCGACTGCAGCGGCCGCGATACGTTGCTATCGATGCTCAAGCTCGATCGCTTCGCGCCACTGACTTATTCCAGCTATATGCTGCACATGCCTATCGCAACCGTCATCATCACCTTGGATTCGCGTCTGATGCTTTTCGCCTCTCCCGATGCCAAGCTGATCCTGGCGCCCGTGTCGATCATCATCCTTGGCATCGTGAGTGTGCTGTCCTACCGATACTTCGAGACGCCGTCACGACGCTACCTGACCGACCTCTACGACCGCCGCTTCGTCAAGCCGGTGGCGGCACCGATCTCCCATCGGGAGATCGCGTGATGACGCTCGCGACGTCGGCACAGGCAGACATCGTTCACGCCCGCACGGATGCGCGGGCGACGAGCCGCGACGCCGTGATCGATACCATGCGGGGCGTGGCCATCCTGATGGTGATCGGGATCCATTCCCTGCCGCAGCCGCTCGATCTTGCATGGACCAAGGCGATCGATGCCGCGCTGCGGCCTTGCGTACCCATCTTCCTGTTCGCGTCCGGGTACCTGACCGCGCGCGCCGGACGTGTGCCATTGTTCAAGCGGCTGAAGGCGGCGGTGTTCCCCTATACGATCGCCTTCATCGCCGCCTATCTCTACATGGCCCTGCACAATCCCGCGATGGATCATCGCGTAACCACGACGTTGGCGCGGTTCGCACTCGCTTATGTCTTCGTGTACTACTACGTGTTCGTCTATGTCGGCTGCACCGTCGTGCTGTGGCTGATCTATGCTGCCGCCGGAACGGACCGGCAGAACACGGAGCAGCGGATGACAATCCTGCTCGCCCTTGCGATCGGTTTCGGGCTTGTCGCCGGAAGCTACCTCGATCCCCTGCTGTTCCATCTCGGCTTTGCCGAATCGTTCGTCGATGAAGCCCGGATGCGCGATATCCCCTTCTGGTTTTCGTTCATGGCTGTAGGCGCGCTGACGGCAACGTTCGCCGGCGTGGCCGCACGGAGCATGCGCGCGATCGTTGTCGGCGCCATGCTGTTTGCCTATTTGCTGTATCTGTCCGTGCGCCTGTCCGGAATCGGCGATGCGGCAGTCTACGACTCGACGGCGTTCTTCCTGTACGCGGCGCTGTTCAGCCTTGCGCTGCTGGTGTTGCAGCCGAGCGCAGCCTGGCTCGCGAGCCTCGGCTCGGGCAGCTATTTCATCTATCTCTGGCACATCTTCATCGTGATGTTGCTGCGTGACCACGCCGGATTGCGCCAGTTCGGCCCCGCCGTCAGTTTTGCGATCACTTTCGGACTGACAGCACTGGTCAGCATCGCTGCGCTAGGCGCGGTCAAGCAGTTCTCCTCCGCGCGCGTTGCCCGCTGGCTGGGAGCGTGAGGATGTTGCTGCGCCACACACTGCTCTACCTCCCTGCGCAGTTCGTCGGGCCGCTGTTCCAGTTGATTGCGATGATCGTATGGACCCATGTGGTCAACGATCACACGCTCGGCATCATCACGCTAGTCACCGCCACACACGAATTCCTGCAGATCGCGTTCCTGGCCTGGTGGTCGCAATACGCACTGCGCTTCTCCGGCCGCTACAAGGATGGCGACGCGCCGCGCTTCTACCGCACCGAAAATGCGGTGCTGCTGGCGTCGGTCCTGCTGCAGAGCATTGTCATCGTCGTCGTGCTGCGCCTCGTCATTTCACCCGACGCGCACTTCGGCATGCTGCTGGCGGCCGTCGCCTACGTGGTGACCCGTTCGCTGAACCTCTATATCGGCGAGCGCGCCCGCGCCCAGCAGCAGATCTGGGTTTACACGATCCAGCAGGTGGTCGGCCCCGCATTCGGCTTTGCCGTGGGCCTCGTGATGATCAAGCTGTTCGGCCAATCCGCCGAATGGCCGCTGGCCGGATACGCCGTCGCGCAACTCGCGGCTGCGCTGGTCGTGCTGCCGAAGATCGCCTACGGCCGCCGCCTGTGGCCGATCGATCGCGAGATCGTGGTGCACGCATTGCATTACGGCGTTCCCCTGATCATCGGTGGCGGGCTCGGCTGGGTCGGCCTCAATGCCTCGCGCTTCATCATCAACGAGATGCAGGGTGTGGCCGCCGCCGGCCTGTTCGCCGTCGGTTACGGACTGGGACAACGCGCCGCCGCGGTCGCCGCCATGCTGGTGACGGCCGCCGCCTTTCCGCTCGCAGTCAAGAGCATGGAGCAAAGCGGCAGCAAGGCGGCAATGCGGCAGCTTGCCGATAACACCGCGCTGCTCGTTGCGATTCTCGCGCCAAGCCTGACCGGCATCTTCATGCTGCGACTCGAGATCGTACACCTTCTGATCGCGGTGCCGTTCCAGCAGGCAACGCTGAGCGTGCTGCCGCTCGCGACACTCGCCGGCGCGATCCGCAACCTTCGCGCCCATTTCGGCGACCAGGTCTTCCTGCTGCATAACCGCACGCGCTGGATGATGGCGATCTCCGCCATTGACGCCACCATGACGGTGATCCTCAGCGTGGTGTGCCTGCGCTACTGGGGACTTGCCGGCGCGGCAGGCGCCACGGTTCTCGCTGCGACTGCGGCAGCCGCCACGAGCTTCAGCATCGGCTTCTCGCTGTTCGGGTTGACGCTGCCGTTTGCGCACCTGGCGCGCATTGCCGTTGCGACCGTCGCGATGGCGGCGCTGCTCCGCGAGTTCCCGGAAGCGCGAAATGCGATCATGCTCGCGGCACATATCGCAGCCGGGGCGGCGGTCTATCTGACAATGCTGGCGCTGCTGTACGCACCGTCACTCCTGAAGATGCTGCGGGCACGCCCGCAACATTCCGGAGCATGACGATTCTGTTACGCTTTCTTCGCATTCTCGAACGCGCGTGCGATCGCGAACCACAGCGGCTTTCGCTGCATCGATGAATCATAAGGTAGTGGCCGCGGCAGGCGTTGCGCCAGCGGATCCTTCTTCTTGGCAGCATCCGTGTAGAAGGAATAATTGTCCGCCAACTCCCAGGCGATCACCATCTTGACCGCCGGCACCCGCAACGCGTTGTTGAGGAATTTCTCCGCAGTCTCGGCGATCATCGCGTCGCGGGTTGCGATATCGTCCGGGAACGTGTCGTCGCGCACATCGAATTCGGTGATGTAGATGTCCACGCCGCGTGATGCGAGTTCATGCAGGAACTCGACGAACCGTCCCGGATCATGCGGATAGCGCGGCTGCAGGTGACCCTGCAAGCCGATGGCCGCGAGCGGCACGCCAGCCTGCTTCAATTCATCGACAAGACGCAACAATCCGCTGCGCACGATGTGCCCCACCTCGTCATCGCGCTCGGTCTGCGCCTCGTTAAGAACAAATTTGGTTTTCTTGTCGACCATGGCCGCGCGTTCGTAAGCACGGCGGATGTAGCCGGTTCCGCCGAAAGCGTCATACCACGGCCCTAATCTGTAGCCGCCGGGCGCTTTGTGGCCGGGCCAGAACGGCTCGTTGACGACATCCCATGAATGCAACTTGCCGACGTAGCGGCTGACCACTTCTTCTATATAGGAGTCGAAGAACGCCTGACGCTCCGCGTTGCTCATGCTCTTGATCCACTGCGGAACCCAATCATTCCAGATCAGGCAATGACCGCGCATCGGAATGCGATTGCTCGCACAAAATTGCAGCAGACGATCCGCGCTCTCGAAACGTTTGGGGCCAGGTTGTGGCGCGATCGTGCCCATTTTCATCGCAACGTCAGTTGTGATGATGCGCGTTTGCGTTGTGTAAAGCTCGCGATACGCAAGGTCCTTGTCGATCACGGGGCCAGCGGCAGCGCCAAAGGCAAAGCCATGTTGTGCAGCGATTGCACCGAGACTCTGTCCTTGCGCCGGCGCCGCAGTTGAAATTCCTGCACGCGCGGCGACGCCTGAGGCTGCGAGAATGGCGAGTGCACTTCGTCGCGACATCTGCATGGCTGCTCTCCATCAAGTGAATGCATTCGTTGCGCTGAATCATTTTTGCACAGCGGCATCGCCATCGTTGCGACGCAATAGTTCTATTTCGTGACGCCGCTCGTCGAGGAAGAGTCTTCGAGATGCGAGTTCCCATCGCACAAGCATTGAGCATGCCGACGACTTCCATCAGCGCACCTCGGCTTCTCTCGCACCTGGAGATCGACATGCCGGAAATACAGACGCAGCCTGCGACATCCAATCTCAATGTTGATGGCATCTCCATCAACATTGGTTCACTTCCCGAAGCGGTGAACTCGATCGTATCGGCTGCGCAGCAAGGCGAAAACTTCAGCGTATGCACGTTGAATCTCGATCATGTCGTTCAACTGCAACAGCGGCCTGACTTCCGTGCTGCCTATCGTCGTGCAAAATTTGTGACGGCGGACGGGTTCCCGATCGTCGTGCTGTCGCGTTTGCTTGGCACGCATATCGAGCGGACCACCGGCGCCGATCTCGTGGAACCGCTCTGCGAGGAAGCGCGAAAGAAGGGCCTTCCTGTATTCCTGCTTGGGTCGAATGACGCGACATTGAAGATGACCGCGCAACGTCTGTCGGAACGGTTCCAGGGCCTGCAAGTTGTGGGATGGTATGCGCCCGGCCCCAACTTCGATCCTTATTCCGCCGAGGCCGATCATGCGATCGAACTGATCCGCGAGTCCGGTGCAAGACTCTGTTTCGTTGCGCTCGGCGCGCCCCGCCAGGAAGTATTTGCCGCGCGCTGCCTCGACGAGCTCGATGGCACTGGTGTGTTGTGCATCGGCGCGGCGCTCGATTTCATCGCCGGCACGCAGAAGCGCGCGCCGTCGGTTACCCAGAAGGCCGGACTCGAATGGGCTTGGCGCATGCTGAACAACCCAAGCCGGCTCGGACCGCGCTATGCCCGCTGCATGGCCGCCGTTCCGGGACTCGTTGCGCGCACGCTGCCCCAGATCATCAACGCACGAATCCGGAAGACCGCATGACCTCGACCGTCACACTGGCGCTGCGCGCCCGCAATGCAAGCCGCGTTCGGCCACGCTATCAGATCTGCCTGCTCCATCCGTTCGATCCGCGCGGCCAAAAGGTCGGCGGGCTCGAGACCTATATCCGCGACTTCATCACCTTCCATCCTGACAACACCGACATCCTGTTCGTCGGCGTGGATTCGATCGGTGACCTCACCCTCGGCGAAGTGCACCGGGTCACATTCCGCGGCCGCACCTTCGATTTCCTTCCGATCCTTCGCTACAGCGATGCCCAGGCGCGTGAAGCCGCGCGCACCATTCGTTCCTCGTTGACAGGCCAGTTCTTCGTGGCACTGCTGCGTCATTTCGGCCAGATCGCACGGCTGGTACGGACACGGCGATGCTCGATCGATTTACGTCGGGTTGAGTTCTCCTGGCTGCCGGCGATCTTGCGTCTCCCCTTCGTGCAGATGCTACATGGCGAGGGCGCGCCGAAACTGCAGATGGATTCGCTGCTCCGGAAATATTCCTTCGTGCACAATACCGGCGAGCGGTTCGCCGTGACGATGAGCGAGAAGTTCCTCTGCGTTAATCCATTCATCACCGAGCGGATGCAGAAGACCTATCCGCGCAGCAAGGACAAGATCGATACGCTGTGGACCTGGGTCAATACCGACATCTTCCAGCCGCAGCCGTTCCCGGAGAGCATGTCGCCATTCCAGATCGTGTTCGCCGGCAGGCTCGACGAATTCAAGGACCCGCCGCTGATGTTCCGCACCATCGAGCGATTGCGACAGCGGCTGAACGGCCCGATCCGCTTTCACTATATCGGCACCAGCGACCCGCATCGCTTCAGCGAGTTTGCCGCGATCGAGGACATCACCATTCGCCACGGCTTCAAAGATGCCACGGGCATGGCGAAGACGCTGGCGGAGGCGCATGCGGGCATCCTCACCTCAGAATTCGAGGGCATGCCGCGCTGCGTTCTGGAAACGCTTGCGGTCGGCCGTCCCGTTGTCGCGATGCATCTGCCGCAGCTCGAATCCGTCATCCATGATGGCCAGAGCGGCTATCTGGTGACACGGGATGGCAGCCGCGACGATATGGTGGAGACTCTGGCACAGCGCTTCATCGATGTCCGCGACGCCATCGACGGCGGCAAGATCACGCCCGAGCAGGTCGCCGATGCGATCCAGGACTTCACGCCGGCCACGCAACTGGCGCGCGTGTACCGCTACCATCAGGAAATTCAGGACGCCCGCGGCTTCGCCGCCGCCACGGCCTCTTGAGGCATCGACGTGAACATCCTGCTGCTGACCAGTGAGTTTGCTCCCGCCATGGGCGGGATCGGCACCTATGCAGGGGAGATCGCCGCCGCCGCGGCCCGGCTCGGCGCGCGCGTCACCGTGGTTGCGCCGGACTACGGACAGGACAATGCAGGCCGCGATCGCACGCTGCCGTTCGAAGTGGCCCGCTTTGCCGGTGGCCTGCATTCGATGAAGGAGCTGCCGGCGAAAATGCTGCTGGCACGCAACAAGGTTCGGGAGCATCCATACGATGTGATCCATGCGGCCGATTGGCCGTTCTTCATTCCCGTCGCATTGTCGCGCTGGCAGACGCGGGCACGCGTGCTGATGACCGTGCACGGCACCGAGATCAACGAAACCCAGACACCGTTGAAGCGATTTGCAATCCGCAGCGCCGGCGTGTTCGGCCCGCGGACGGAGATCGTGGCGAACAGCCGCTACACCAGGGATCTGTTCCGAGAACGGTTTGCCGTTGACGCAGGACAAATCAGCGCGATCAGTCTCGGTGTTTCCGACTTCTGGTTCGGCGAGCGACGCGATCGTGCGGACATCCGCGCCGGCCTTGGGCTGGCGCCGGAGCGGCTGGTCATAGTCACCGTCGCGCGGATCACCCACCGCAAAGGACATCATCTGACGCTCGCGGCACTGGCGCGCCTCCCCGAGCGGTTGCGCCAGCGTATCACCTGGCTCGTGATCGGCCCGAATGGCGAGGCCGACTATGTCAACGAACTCCAGCGCTTGATCGAAACCGCGAACTGCGATGTCCGCCTGCTCGGTCCGCTGCCGAATGAAGAGATCCGCGACATCTATGGCGCGGCTGATCTGTTCTGCCTGACGGGCCTTCCGGATTCCTCCGGCCGGGTCGAGGGATTCGGGCTGGTCTATCTCGAGGCCGGTGCCGGCGGCGTGCCGAGTGTTGCGACGGCTGTCGGCGGCGTTCCCGACGCTGTGCTGCCGGATCAAAGCGGCATCCTTGTTGCGCCCGATAGCGACAGCATTTCCGCGGCGATCGCCAGGTTCGCCGAGAATGACGAACTGCGTGCGAGCCTTGCCGCAGGCGCGCTGGCCCATGCACGCGCATTGTCCTGGGAACGTTGCGCTGCCGCGACCTACGGACTGGCTCGGAACGAGCGGCCTGCGCCGCAGGCTGAGGTGGTGACGGCATGAGGCGGATCGCCGCCGCCGCGATCCTGCTTGTGCTCGCCACCGGCACGGCACACGCCGGCGCCGACAACTGCCGCCGAAGCCGCGAATACTTGTTGGGTAGCCTCGGCGGCGATCTGAAGTTGCCGCCCCAATCCTACAACGATCTGTTCAAGATCTGTATGGCGGCGAGCAGCATGACGAATGTGAAGGACGCCTATATCCTCAAGGACGGCGGTATCGCGGTCGTTCCCAAGCAGGACACCGTTCCTGCCACGGCGTCGACATTGTCGCAATTCTGCGACGCCTATCCGAGTGCGACGCTGCGCTTCCTCACCAGCAAGGAAGTGCTGACGATGAAATCCGTCGTCGACATCGTGCAGCTTTCCTCGACCTCGGCGACACCTTGCAAGAAGATCAAAGGCCTCACCTGAAGCGTCACTTCTGCGCGTCATAGTAGCGCGGCATGGCGTGCGGATCGAGCGGACGCTCCGCCCGGCGTCCGAGGAAGAAGAAGCCGCTCGCCGCATCCGATCCGGGGCGGCCGCGCGTCAACGGATCGAGCAGGCGGATCCAGAAGAACGGCAGCGCGACCAGGCGCGAGAGCTTGTCGCCGGCGCCGAGCGCACGGGCGAAATAGCGGATCGACCACACCAGCGCGACGCCTGCGCCGCCGACGCGGCCCGCGCGGATTTCCGCGAACTGCTTGAACAGCCAGCGATGGCCGCTCCGCGTGAAGCGCGAGAAATCATAGCCGCGCTCATGCACTTGTTGCATGAACGGCGTTTCGGCATAGACGAGGCCCCTGCGCCGCAGCACGCGGTGAATCTCGCTCACGACGGACGTGGGCTCGAGGACGTGTTCGAGCACGGCCTGGATCCAGACGCCGTCAAACACGCCATCCTCGAACGGCAGCCGGTGCGCGTCGGCCACCAGCAGCGTATAGGGCGACGCGTAAACATCTGTTCCGATCAACTCGATGGAGTCATCCATGTAGAGTTCGTCGGCGCCGTCGCCCACGGCACCTCCGCCGATGACGAGCACGACCGGCCGCTCCGATTCCTGCTTCAGGAGCTCGATGAAGCGTGCACAGTTTGATTGCGCCACCTGATTGCCGCCGAAGGTGAGCTGATGGAGCCGCGAGCTGATCGAGCGGCGCGAAACGTCGCGGTGAAACACCGAACCATTGCCGCCACCATACATTCCGCGCTCGAAGACGCTGGCGGCGAAATCGATCAGCACCGGCTGGTCCTCGACCACCGGAAACCCGCTTCTTGAGTATTCACACGTCACGTTGGAACAGAACAGCCGCGCGTCGATCTCGCGCAGCGACGCCGCACAACGGGGACAGCGAACCGCGCGCCGCCACCAATCGGTCTGCGCCCACGTGTCCAATCGGTCGGTGACAGAGGAATCCAATGAAGCCCCTTCGTTCAAGCGATGTTCCTGGGTTCCGCCCTAGGAACTAGTTGTGATTTTTTGTTGCAGATTGCGGCACGTCGGCGACGCAACAAGCAAACGCGTGCGGGGTTGGATGGTTCTGTCTGATGGGCGCATGGACTTACCTTCAGCAAGCCACAATATGCCCGCCGCCGGTCAGGCCACGCATCGACACAGGCCCGCGCTTTCGAACGTGAGAATGTTTCTTCAAATTGTCAGCACGATGGCCGCGCCGATTGTTGCTACGATCTTGGTGATGGGCTCATTACGTGAAAATGGCTCACGGAGCTTCTCTGCCCACAGGCCAGTTCGAGCAGCGTTCAGGTAAGCGCCTGCCTCTTCAGCGAAGTGGTGTCGGTGGACGGGGTGGATTTTGCGGAATTAGCCGACCTTCGATTCTTCGATTGCGCGAAATCATGCATTCCCGTTTGCCACTGAAGGCCAACGATCGCGCCTTTCGTCGGCTGAAGCAGCGCGAGCGATGCGAACAGCGTAAAGGGCAGCCATATCGCGAGTTGCAGCCACGCCGGCGGCGCGTAAGCCATCTCGACGGCGAGCAAAGCCGGCACGACCACATGTCCGACCACGACGATGACGAGATAGGCGGGAAAGTCATCGGCACGCTGCGGCGTGTAGTCCTCGCCGCAGACTTCGCAGTGATCCACGACCTTCAGGAACCGGCGGAAAAGGTGCCCCTTCCCGCAATTGGGGCATCGCATGGTGAAGCCGCGCAATGCGGCTCGGGCAACCGAAACTGGCTGTGTCATCGCTGAATTCCTTGACCTGAGGCATGTCCATACAGTACGAGAATGTATGGATACAATCAAAGACAAACAGGCCTATTGTATGGATTGGGTCCCTACACTTTCCGAATGGCAAGGCCCCCTGTTCATGCGGATCGTCGATGCGCTGGCGTCCGACATCGAGAGCGGCCGGCTTGTTCGCGGACAAAGGCTGCCGACGCACCGCGCGCTCGCCACCGAGCTCGGCATCGATCTCACCACCGTCACCCGCGCCTACGGCGAAGCGCGCCGGCGCGGCCTGCTGGACGCCAGGGTCGGTCAGGGCACGTTCGTCTCGGAGACGACGGTGCGTTCGCCGTCGCACGTTCCCGCGCAAGTCACGATCGACCTTTCGATGAATCTTCCACCTCAACCGGTGGAAGCCAATCTGGATCTTCGGATCGCGCAGGGGTTGGAGACGATTCGCAGAGAGAGCGGCTTCGGCGCATTCCTGACCTATTCAAGACCAGGCGGCAGCGATCTCGATCTCGAGATGGCGGCAAACTGGCTGCGCCATCGCGTGACGGATGCGGATGCCGAACGTCTCGTGATCTTTCCGGGATCGCAGGCCATCGTGTTCAATGCGCTTCTCGCCCTCACCTCGCCCGGCGACGTGGTTCTGACGGAGGCACTCACCTATCCCGGCCTGAAGACAGCCGCCGCCCGATTGGGCGTTCGCCTGATCGGCTTGCCGATGGACGAACAAGGCGCGCGGCCGGATGCGCTCAAGGATGCATGCCGCAAGTACAAGCCGAAGGCCGTCTATCTGGTGCCAACGCAGCAGAATCCGACGACCGCCACCGCAGGCCCGGCGCGCCGCAAGGCCATCGCCGAAATCATCCGCCATGCAGGGACCTTCCTGATCGAGGACGACGCCTATGGTCTGCTCGAGCCGTCAGCTTCGCCGATCGCAAACCTGATTCCCGAGCGGAGCTATTTCGCCGCCAGCACGTCGAAATGCATCGCTCCGGGACTGCGCGTCGCCTATCTGCTGGCACCCGATCCCACCGCAGCGCAGACCATGCGCAGCGGATTGCAGGCGACGATGCAGATGTCACCACCCCTGATGGTCGCGCTCCTCACCCACTGGATCCGAAACGGCATCGCCGATGAGATCATCGAGGCGGTGCGCAACGAAGCCAAGGGACGACAGCAACTGGCGGGACGTATCCTGAAGGGCATCGCTTTCGCATCCCGTCCCACCAGCCATCACCTTTGGCTGGAGCTACCGCCATCCTGGAATCGGATGGACCTGCTTTCGCATCTGCTGCGCCACGGGCTTGCCGTTGTCGGCGAAGATGCCTTCGCCGTCATTGACAAGCCGCCGCGCGGGATCCGTGTCTCCCTTGGCGCGGCGCGCAACCGCGCCGATGTCAGCCAGGCCATGCAGGTGCTCGCGGCGGCCATGAAATTGTCTGTCATGGCGACGCAGATCGTCTGAGGCGCCGGCCGCTCAATTCGGCTTTCGCCACCAGATGAAGAGCGAGTAGAGGACAACCGGGACGGCCAGGGTGACCCATGAGAGGGCATCCCACCAACCGTCTCCCACGAGCGCGCCGACGAGGCCGAGCGTGCTGACGACCGCGACCAGCAAGGGCGCGATAAAGATCTGTCGAAGCGTGCGATGCATGGGTTTGCGCGACGTCATCAGGACGACAATGCGGGACTTTCGAGGTTTGAGGAGCGCGCGATCACGCGATCGACGCTGACCCCTGCCCTTCGCCGCCGCACCCACAAATAGATGCCGGTGCCGAGGATGATGATCGTGAGCACGTCGAGCAGTGCCCAGAGGATCTTGAGCGGCATGCCGCCATAGTCGCCGAAATGCAGCGGCTGGGAAATGAACAGGGTCGAGACGTACCAGGGCATATCGCGGCTGTCGGTGAGCGTGCCGGTCTCGGCGTCGACCAGGGCCGGCTTCAAAAGGCGCGAGGTGAGCGGCGTGTTGCCGCGCAGGAACACCGCGTAGTGGCTCTTACTGCTGAAGATCGAGCCGGGGAATGCGACGAAGCTTGGCGTCATCCCCGGCACCGCATGCGCCGCCACCTCGACCGCTGCATTGACCGACGTCAGCTTCGCGGGCACCGAGCGATCGCGATACTGCGCGGTCATCTCGGCAAGCTGGCCATACTGCCACATCTTCAGGACCAGGTCGGCCCATGTGTTGATGACGCCGGTGAAGCCGACCACCAGCGTCCACGCAACGAGAAGGATGCCGGCAAGGTTGTGGACGTCAAGCCAGCGCACCACGCGCGTCCGGCCGGCGCGATAGGTGCCGAAGCTCAGCTTCCGCATCGAGGGCGCATAGACGACGATGCCGGAGATGATGGCGACGCAGAACAGGATGCCCATCAGGCCGAGGAAGAGCTTGCCCGGCAGGCCAGCGAACATGTCCGTGTGCAGCTTGAGCATGATGTAGGTGAAGCGGCCGGTCACGTCAGGTGCATCCAGATAGGCGCCCGTATGCGCGTCCATCCGGATCAAGAGGTTCTTGCTCGGATCGGACGTGATCGAAGGCCCGACGCTGACGAACATCGCGTTCGGATCGTCCCGGTCCCAGATCAGGAAATGCGGGACCTGTCCCGCTGCATTGGCGATTGCGTTGGCGAGCAGATGGTCGAGATCGGCAAGCGGCGCATCCGCCGCCACCTCAGCCGGCTTCACCTGGCTGTGCAGGAGGTCGTCGATCTCCTCATGGAAAATCAGCGGCAGCCCCGTGATGCACAGGAGCAGCATGAACACCGTACAGATGAGGCTCGTCCATTTGTGGACGAAACCCCATCGCCGAAGAGACCTGGTTGCCGCCGTCACTTTGCCGTCCTAGTTCCAGCTATATTTCAACGTGCCGAGCACCGTACGTCCATTCCCCAAGCCACAATAGGGCAAGCCGGTCAAGCACGACGCCACGTAGAAGTGGTCGGTCAGGTTGGTCACATTGACCTGCGCCTTCAATCCCTTCCAGTCCGGCCGCAGATAGCCGAAATCGTAGCTCACGGCGGCATCGAACAGCGTATAGGCCGGGACGACGAAAGTGTTGAAGCTGTCTCCATAGGTCTCGCCGACATAGCGCACGCCGAACCCGAGCCCGAGACCTGCAACCGGACCATCGTACCAGGTGTACTTGCCCCAGAGCGAGGCTTGGTCCTGGGCGGTGTTCATCATGTATTTGCCGGCATATCCGGCAATGCTTGAAGTGACCTTCGGATCGAGATGGCTGTAGCCGCCGACGATCTCCAGTTCGCGGGTGATGTTGCCTTTCGCTTCAAACTCGAAGCCGCGAACGCGAACGGCGTCGGTCTGCACGTTGAACAGCGGATTGATCGGGCTTGCGGTGAGAATGTCCTGCTGTTTGATCTCGAACACGGCGGCCGTCAGCATCAGGTTCGATCCGTTCGGCATGAATTTGACGCCGGCTTCAGTGCCTTCGCCGGTGGTCGGCCTGAACGAGTTGCCGGCGAGATCGGCGCCCAGATTTGGCGTGAACGATGTCGCATAGCTCACATAGGGCGACAATCCGAAATCGAAGAGATAGTTGAGGCCGACGCGTCCCGTCTGCGCCCGGTCGTCGCGGGAGTAGCTGCCGGCGAGCGGAAAGACTGCGAAGCTCTTGGAATCCGTGCTCACCCAATCGTTGCGGCCGCTCACCGTCAGCGTCCAGCGGTCGAGCTTGATCTGGTCCTGCAGATAGAGACCGGCCTGGCTCAGCTTGTCGTTGCGCAGGATGAATGGCGCCAATGATGCGAAGGACGGAACAGCGGTATTATATACCGGAGCGTAGGCGTCGATCGGAGCGATACCGGCGGATCGATAGTCGGTGTTGGACCAGAGATTAAAGTAGTCGAAGCCCAACAGCACCTTGTGGGCGAGCGGTCCGGTCAGGAAATCCGCCTGCAACTGGTTGTCGAGAGCGATGTTGGCGGCGCTTGCCTTCACATAATTATAGCTGCGGTTGACGAGACGGTCGGTCGCCATGCCTTCCGTGCGAACCGAAGAGAGATCGTTGGTGACATCGGTGTAACGCAGGTTCTGCCGGAACTGCAGGTTGTTGTCGAAGCGGTGCTCGAAGGCATAGCCGACCATGAACTGCTCGAGATTGTAGCCGTCAGCCCCGGGTACACCGAGATAGCGGCTGTATGGAACGTGCCCGTTCGGGTTGGGCAGGAACGACACCTGGCCCGTCACGTATTGCTGGTAGCCCCTGTTGTCGGCCTTCTGGTACTGCGAGAGCAGCGTGAAGCTGGTGTCCGTCGTCGGGGCCCAGGTGAAGCTCGGCGCAATGAACAGCTTGTTGTCCTGCACGAAATCGGTCTGGGTATTGCTGTCACGTGCGAGCCCGACGATGCGGTAGAGGAACTCGCCATTCTTGTCGATCGGGCCGCCGAGGTCGAACGCGCCCTGGAAGCGATCGAATGAGCCGAACGTGCCCTCGATCGTGTATTGCGGCGTCGCCGTCGGCCGCCTGCTCACCATGTTGAGCAGGCCGCCCGGCTCGGACTGGCCATAGACCACCGACGACGGCCCCTTCAGCACCTCGATCCGCTCGAGCCCATAGGTCTCGATCCGCGGCACGGCGAAGGTGGTGTTGTCCAGCGGCAGCCGCAGGCCATCCAGATATCTCGGCGCATCGAAGCCTCTGAGCTTGAAGTTGTCGAAGAACGCATTGGCCCCGAAGCTCTGCACCGTGACACCAGGCGTATAGCGCAACGCTTCGGCGACGTTCTGCGCGCCCTGCGCCTGGATCTGGTCCTGGGTGACGATCGAAATCGACTGCGGCGTCTCCAGGATCGGCGTGTCCGTCTTGGTCGCGGTCACGCTTTGCTTGGCGAGATAGCCGACCACCGGACCGATACCCCTCTCGCCGCTTGAGCGTCCGGCCGCTCCGCCCGGCGCGGCGGCTTCCTGCGTCACCGGGGCCGGCGTCCGCCGCGCGACGTTGCGGCCGGATCGCGCCGCCCGCGTCGATCGCACCGGAGCCACACGGCCGCGCTGCTGGCGAGGTGCATCGACCGTGACCGGCGGCAATTCGGTGTTCGATCTCGGCTGCTCCGCGCCGGACGGACTCTGCGCCAGCGCCGGCGTGTCCGTGAATGCCATCGCAGCGAAGCCACAAATCGTCACAAGGGCGAGTCCCCACTCGCTCTTTCGCTTGAATTCCATCGCCAGATCCCCCGTCGCGGAACGCCCGCGGACTCAGGGGACTGAGTGCAAGAATTGCGAAGCTCACGCCTTTGCGATTGCGCAAAAACTCTTTGATCTATTGTCGACAAGCTCCAGATTGGCTGCCGGAACATCAGCATCAGCTTGCTATCTTAGTGGACACACGTCACGATCAGCCGCCCCACTGCGTAGAATTATTCTCATTCTAATTTGATGGACGGCAGCGACTGGGGGCGTATCCGAAATGCTTGCGAAACGCGGTCGCAAAATTGGCGGGGTTGCCGTAGCCCGCGAGATAGGCCGCCTCGTTGATCGATATGCCCTGCTCGATGATCGCATCGCGTGCCGATTCGAGCCGGCGCGTCCGCAGATATTCGGAGGCGCTGACGCCAAACGCCCGTCGGAAATGGGTGTTGAAGGAGCGGCGGCTGATGCCTGCCTCGCGCGCCAATTGGGAGACTTTCCACGGGCGCCGCAGATCCGCGTCGATCGCGTCGCGGATCGCGCGCAGCCGCCGCTGCTTGTGATCGCCGGCCATCTCCATGCTCGCGCGCTCGCCCGCGATCGATATGACGCGCGCGAGGATCTCCATCGCATGCGCGGACAGCAGCAGCTCTTCCGCGCGTCCTTCCAGTGTCGGAGACAGCATTTCGGTTGCCATGGCAAGGATGCGTGGCGGCGCCTTCAGCGTGACCACGAATTCATCCGATTCCGCCGAGGAAAACAGCTCGAGGAACTCGCGCTGCAGGCCGAGCCGATCGATCGATGCCTTGGGAAACGCGAGGCCCGCGGCAAACATACGCACTCCGCCGGAGGTCTCGCCGCTCCAGAGCTGCGGTTTCCGCAAAGCCATCACGACAATCGAATTTTCCGAGTAGCGGAACCGCGTGACATCGCGATGCGGACCTCCCTGGCCTGAGCCCTTCAACACGATGGTGACGAACAGGCCGGCCTTGATCACGCCTTCGCTGCGTATCATGCGATCAAGGATGAAATTGTTTCGCTGGAACAGGCAGCCGGGAGATTCGAGCCATTGCGCAGTCCCCTCGAAGTCGTCCTCCCTTGATACTCCCTCGGAGTCGAAGACGCGGAACTGATCGAAGATGCGATGATAGATGTGCGTCACGTCCTTTGCCTGGAGCCGGCCAGCAAACCTTGGATCTATCTGCCTCTCAACCGTTGCCGAGGCAATTAGAACGCTTTCAAAGTGCCGCGCTGCGTCCGCAGTCGGTAGGATGGGTCGAACCTCGCATCGGTGTCGTCCCGTCGAAAGACGGGACCCATAACCACAGGGAGGTGTTGTGGCGCGAGCATGCGGTTGCAGCGGAGCACATCATAAGCGCTTGTGGTTATGGGTCCTGGCCTTCGCCAGGACGACGGCGTCATTGCGAGCGGAGCGAAGCAATCCATCTCGCCGCTTGCGGAAGCATGGATTGCTTCGCTTTGCTCGCAATGACGGGGTCAGGTCTGAGTTGAATGTCAAACAGCGATAAGGATATGACTCCGCATTCTCGCGGCGCCTTGCGTCCGAGCTTTGCGTCTCGTTCCACCCTCCTCGATATCAGAGGGCGCAGGGAAAGCCGGGTGCCGGTTGCACCCGTGGGTCCCGTGCAACAAAAAGCACGGGGGTAGGACCACAGGTTCAACCGAAGCATTCCGGCTTTCCCTGCGCGATGGTTTACGGCTTACTTCGTGCTCTCCCCGGTGACCGGGCTCTTTTGCCACCGTCACTCTGCGGATGCTTGATCCACAGAACTTAGCGCCAGCGTCGGGGCGCCAGGACCACACGACTTCGCCGTCCGTGATGTGTGTGCTCGTCACTCACACGCTTCACGTCCACCGCATCTCACCGCAACGTTCGTGACGATCGCGAGCCGCCCCTCATCCGCCGTGAGACGCGCCGAGTTAAATCACTGATTTGCCCGACGGGTTAAGCGGTTTATTTTTCGCGCCAAGGCTGGACCGGGCAAATCACATTGAAATAATTCATGAAATTCGTCCAAAAGTGACTCCGCGCACAGGCTCGGGCCGCTCACGACTGGCCTCTACTATCGGCTCGTCGTGAACCCTGCCTATAACGGCGATCGCGGTCCGGTCTCGATCCTCTCGGCCGCGTGCACGCCGGGTTCTGACCAGAGGTGGCTCATGACGTTTCAGGATATCCGCAGCGCCGTCCTCGGGCAAAACTCGCTTCGGCCCAATGTCTGGGATCTCGTGGCGCTGCTGCTCTTGATCGGCGTCCTGGTGCTGATCGTCTATGGCGGCAAGCAGACGATTGAGCCGCTGTCGGAGCTCGAGCGTACGCCGGTTACGCTCGATCCGCGCAATCTTCCGCTCTATGCGCTGCGGACCACGATGCGGATGCTGCTGGCGATCGTTTGCTCGACGGTCTTCACCTTCATCTATGCCACGCTCGCCGCCAAGAGCCGGCGCGCGGAGATCGTGCTGATCCCGCTGCTCGACATCCTGCAGTCGGTGCCGATCCTCGGCTTCCTGACCTTCACGGTCGTGTTCTTCATGAACCTGTTCCCGGGGCAGGTGCTGGGTGCCGAGCTGGCCTGCGTGTTCGCGATCTTCACCAGCCAGGCCTGGAACATGACCTTCAGCATGTATCAGTCGCTGCGCAGCGTGCCGAAGGATCTCGAGGAAGCGACGCAGAGCTTTCACCTCTCCGGCTGGCAGCGGTTCTGGCGACTGGATGTGCCCTTTGCGATGCCGGGCCTGATCTGGAACGCGATGATGTCGATGTCCGGCGGCTGGTTCTTCGTGGTGGCATCGGAGGCGATCACCGCGGGCAACACGACGGTCACCCTGCCCGGCGTCGGCTCCTATGTGGCGCTGGCCATTCAAGAGCAGAACCTGCCGGCGATCGTCTATGCGCTGATGACCATGCTGCTCGTCATCATCGCCTACGACCAGCTCTTGTTTCGCCCGATCGTGGCCTGGGCCGACAAATTCCGCTTCGAGCAGACTGCCTCCACCGAGCCACCGACGTCCTGGATGCTCGACCTCTTCAGGCGTACGCGCGCGCTGCGCGCGTTGACCTATCCGCTTGGCGCTGCGAACAAGGTCATTTCGACCCTCCGCATCAGCGTGCCTGCGGTACTGCGGACGCAAGGCAAGAGCAGCCAGCCCTCCCGCCTCGTCGACGGCATATGGCTGGCAGTGGTCGCCGCCGTGACGAGCTACGCGACCTGGAAGATCTATCAGTATCTCTCCGCCACGCTCGGCTGGTCTGACGTGACCACTGCGGTTGGATATGGATTCGTCACGCTCGCGCGCGTGGTCGTGCTGATTGCGCTGGCAACGATCATATGGGTACCGATCGGCGTCTGGATCGGGCTGCGGCCGAAACTCGCCGAACGCATACAGCCGCTCGCGCAGTTCCTGGCGGCGTTCCCGGCCAACCTGGCCTTTCCCGTGTTTGTCGTGCTGATCGTGCATTTCGGATTGAATCCGAACATCTGGCTCAGCCCGCTGATGATCCTCGGCACCCAGTGGTACATCCTGTTCAACGTGATCGCCGGCGCCGCCGCCTTCCCGAGCGATTTGCGGGAAGCCGCCGGCAGCTTCCATCTGAAGGGATGGCGCTGGTGGGTGAAGGTGATCCTGCCCGGCATTTTCCCCTACTACGTCACGGGAGCAATCACCGCCTCGGGCGGATCGTGGAACGCTTCGATCGTCGCGGAAGTCGCAAGCTGGGGCGACACCCATCTGACCGCGATCGGCCTCGGCTCCTATATCGCGCGAGCGACCGAAGCCGGCGATTTTCCGAAGGTCGTGCTCGGCATCGCCGTCATGTGCGTGATGGTGACGCTGTTCAATCGCCTGCTGTGGCGGCAGCTCTATGCCTTTGGCGAGCGTCGTCTTCGTCTCGGCTGACATCCAGAGCCGTTCAGCCTCGAAGATCGGGGTTGGAGCATGATGTCATTTGGTTGAATCGGCGTGACCGCGGTAGTCCACCTCTCCCTATGGGAGAGGTAAGGCACCTCCGACGTGGCGCCAATTCGACCTGATCTCATCATGCTCTAGCGTCCCCAACGGTCCTCCCAGAGCTTTTCGCCGATCTGGCAATCGATCCTTGGTTCCTTCGCGGCGGCGGGAACGACCTTCTGCTCGGGGTCACGTCCGGCCACTTCGAGCACCAGCTTGGTGCGAATGGCTTCCTTGAATCGTTCGCGATCCTTGATTGCCACGACGAAGGAGCCGGGCCCGCCGATGACGCAATCCTCGTAGTACCAATCGAGATTGTCGATATCCATCATTGAATGGGACGGCTCCTTGATCATGATCGGCAGGCCGTTGATGACGATGCCTTTCGCCAGCGCCTGGTCGCGAGCGGGCGTGACAGGTGGCCCGTTGTTGTTGGGACCGTCGCCGGAAACATCGATGACACGCCGAAAGCCGCGGTTAGGGTCCTCGTCGAAGAGCGGCGTTCCGAACAGGATTGCGCCCGAAATTGAGGTGCGCGACCCGCGCCGGATTGGCGCCTGCATGATTTCGCTGGCGACTGCGTCAGCCGTCTCGGGGCCGTCGATCACGCGCCAGGGAATGATCACCCGTTGGTCGCCGAACGCCGACCATTCGAAGTAGGTCAGGGCGATCTTTCCGTTCGGGCCTCCCTTCAGCGCCTGCAAAAACTCCCTGGAAACGATGGCCTCAGCATAACCCTCGCGCTGCGCCGTGAGCTCGTCCGTATCCATGGAATAGGAGACGTCGGCCGCAATGATAAGCTCGATATCGACGGAAGGCGGGCCCTGCCGGTCGGCAAGTGCCGGTGGCTGACCAGGCGCTGCAGCCCCGGCGAGCACGCTGGCGGCCAGCACCGCTGCGATCGAGATGCACCATCGCATCGCGGACCTCCTCGATCCCTAGCCCCGATATGATGGTGACACGCAAGTTTCACAGGGCAAAGCGGAGAGATTGGCGACTCGGTATCCATATTTCGGAATTCGCCAAGCCATGACTGCCTAAAAGTGCGCCGCGCTGCCTATCCAGTCTGGAACCGCCGGTCCGCCATTCCGAAACGCGGGATTGTGCATTGCAGCACGATCGTTATGTTGCGCTCCGCAAAAGGATGCTACGTGTCTGAAATCAACGCCGAGGCCTGGGTATCGTCAGGCCACCGCCCGATGGGCTTCCCCGAATTTGTCATTGCGATCGCATCGATCATGGCGCTGAACCCGCTGGCCATGGACATGATGCTGCCGGCGCTGCCGAGCATCGGCGCCGCATTCAACATTGCCGACGCCAACCATCCGCAGATGGTGCTGTCGACCTTCCTGATCGGCTTCGGTGTCGGACAGTTCGTGATGGGCCCGTTGTCGGATCGCTTCGGCCGCCGTCCGGTGCTGCTCGGCGGCATGGCCGTCTATGGTGTCGCAAGCCTGCTCGCGATCGCGGCGCCATCCTTCGAGACGTTGCTGCTCGCGCGTGCGCTGCAGGGCCTCGGCACGTCGGCGACGCGTGTGATCGCCACCTCGATCGTGCGCGACTGTTACGCAGGACGACGCATGGCGAGCGTGATGTCGCTCGCGATGATGGTCTTCATCGCGGTGCCTGTGGTCGCGCCGTCGTTCGGCCAGGCGGTGCTGCTGCTGACGCAGTGGCGCGGCATTTTCGTTGCGCTGATGCTGTACGGCGTGATCGCGCTGGCCTGGAGCGCGTTGCGCATGCCGGAAACGCTACCGGTGGAGGAGCGCAAGTCGCTTCGGCTTGGCGAGGTGCTTGGCGCCTTCCGGCAGACCATCAGCAACCGCCAGACGCTGGGCTATGCGTTGGCATGTGGCGGCGTGTGGGGCGCGATGTTCGCGTTCGTGTTCTCCTCGCAGCAGGTGTTCACCGATATCTACCGGCTCGGCCACTACTTCCCGCTCGCATTCGCCGCCATTGCGACCGGCGTCGCCATCGCCGGCTTTCTCAACTCCCGCATCGTCGGCCGCCTCGGCATGCGCGTGATCTCGCACGGCGCATTGGCGGGATTTCTGCTGGTTGCCGCCGTCATGCTGGCGGCGGTGAAGCTGCAAATGCTGCCCTTACCGTTGTTCATGCTGCTGTCGGCGCTGATGATGTTCACCTTCGGCCTGATGATGGCGAACTTCACGGCGCTCGCCATGGAGCCGCATGGCCATATCGCAGGTACCGCGTCGTCGCTGTACGGATCGATCACGACATTGCTCGGCATCGGCGTCGGGATGGCGATCGGCCAGAGCTATGACGGCACGCTGCTGCCGTTCTCGACTGGCTTCTTCCTCTGCGCGCTCGCGGCACTCGCCATCGCGGCTGTGACGGAAAAGCGCCGCCTGTTCCGGCCGCATCATCACGCGGTGTAGCCGCGCAGGTCTGATGATTTTCTCAAATCGAGGAAGTGGCTCGGATTCACCTCGCCCCGCCCGCGGGGAGAGGTCGAAATTCAGGCGCAGCTTGAATTTCGGGTGAGGGGGAGCCTCCGCAAACACAGCCGTCATCGTGTTCGCGGATAGAGCCCCTCACCCCAACCCTCTCCCCGTAAGAACGGGGAGAGGGAGGATCACCAGCATCTTCGCCCTTTATTTTCCGCCGTGCACCTGGACGACGAGCGCGCTGAGGCGGGCGTTCAGGTTGGCATAGTTGATATTGGGGCCGCCCAGGCCGGCCAAGCATCTGCGCTTGCATCCACCGCCACCGCCGCCGCCACCACGGGCCGGCTCGCCGAAGGTGGCGACGGGAACGCTGCCGGTAACCTGGAAGCCGCGCGCCATCAGCCGCGAGCGCACCGCGAGGCAATAGCTCACCGACAGATGGGAGAAGCGCGTCTCGCCATGGCCGGCGCGGTATTTCATCACGGCGGTGCAGAGATCGCCGCGGGCGAGCCGCCATGCCTGGGCGAGGTAGGTCACCCCATAGCGGATGTTGGTCTCGGGCACGGCGAGTTCGGCATTGGAGCCGGTGAAGCCAAGCATCCGCGCCGTCGAGGGCAACACCTGCATCAATCCGATTTCACCGACGCCGCCGATCGCGCCCGCATTGTAGCCGCTCTCCACGCCCATCACGGCTTCCGCGATCTCGGGCGCAAGGCCCGTGCCGGCGGTCTGCTTCTCGATCAGCTCGCGATAGCGGGAGCGAGGCTGCGCGCTTGAGGTCGAGGTCGCGCCGCCTCGCGTCGGGGGCAACCCGACCTTGGCATTCTCGCGCCATTGCCGTTCGATGGCCGATGGAGATTCGGCCGGCGCAGCTTCCTTGGCTGGCGCAGCTTCGGCTGGCGCAGCTTCCTTTTCAGGCTCGCTTGCCGCCTCGGCAGCGGGGGATTCCTCCGCCGCCGCGGGTGACGTATCGGCGAACGCGAGAGCGCTTGTCAGTGCGAGGCCGACGCCGGTCGCCAGCGCAAGCAACCAACCGCGCGACAGCCTGGTCTGCCGATGCCCCCGCACGCCCCCGCCTCGCTCACTCTGTAGATCGAAGCCGCAGGCGAAGACGCAGCGGCTGAAGCATGTCGGGAGGCGGCGCGCCGGCATTGGCGGAGGCAAGCAGCGGACGCAACCGGCCGGCAAGCTCGGGATCCATGCTGCTGTCGAACGCGATGCGGTCCATCCTGCCGTCGGGCAGGATCGAGGCGCTCACGACGAATGTCAGCGGCTTGTTCTCCTTCTCTCGCCCCGCCGCGAAGGTCACAAGCCACCGCGACGTGTCGCCGTCGGCATCGATCTGCTGCTGAAAGGCCCCCTGCAGCCGGGACGCATAGTCGCGCCACGCGGCGGGCGCCTCGGACGCGGCCTTGTAGTCCGTGCTTTGCGCCGCAGCCGGCGCGCGCCCGGCGGAAAGGCCGAGCGCCACGAGACCGAAGGAACGCAGCAGACGCCGCAGCCTGCCCGGATTCCCGTTCATGATCTGGGATTTCGATGCCATCGTTTCCGTGCCGAATGCTGTTAGCGGGTAGCGCCTGCCGATTGCGTCAGCTCGCCAGCGATGCGGGATAGAGCGATTTCGTTGATCGCGGGCGGATTCTGCTCGAGCGCGCGCGCAAGATAGGCGCGGCGATTGAGCTCGGCACGCTGCGCCCGCAGGCGCTGGACCAGGGTGTCGCGCACGTCGGCAAGCGCCACGGTTTCGGACGGCTTGGTCTCGATCAGCTTGACGATGTGATAGCCGTCGGCGAGCTTGATCGGCTCGCTCACGCTATTGACGGCCATTCCCATCACGCGGCTCTTGATCTCGGGAACGAGCTGCGGCTCGGGCAGCCAGCCGAGATCGCCGCCCTTGTCGGCCTGCTCCCGCTGGTCGGTGGTGTCCTTGGCGATCTCGGTGAAGTCCGCCTTCGGCTGCTTCAGCTTGGCCTGGATGTCCGCGACCTTCGCCTTGGCCTTCTCCTCGGCCGCGGCGTCCGCTCCTTCCGCCAGCGCGACATAGATCTGGGCGAGATGAAAGCGGCGCGGCATGATCAGCGCGCCCTTGTTGGCGTCATAGGTCTTCTGGATTTCCGCCTCATCCGGATAATTCTCCGGCGGCACCGACGCCGACTGCAGATAGGTCTCGAAGATGGCCTCCTCGCGCAGCTTGGTGAGCTGAGCGACGACGGCCGGTTGGTCCTGCCACTTCTTGTCTGTGGCTTCCTTGAGGACGAGCTGCCTTGCAAACATCGCGCGGAGCGTCTGGTTGAGAAGCGCGGGATCGCGCGCGAGCGCGGCGCGCTGTTCGGGCCCGACGGCGGCGAGGAAAGCGCGGATTTCCGACGCGGAGACGTCACGTCCGCCAACGCGCGCGACCGGCTCGTTGCCGGGCGCCGCCGCCTCGGCCTGCGGCGCCGGGGCGGCCGGCTGGGCCGCTGCAACAGGCGCTGGTGCTGCGGCAGGCGCCTTCGGCTTCACCACCCGCTGCGGTGCCGCCGGGGGAGGATTTTGCGCGAAAGTGGGTTCAGCCCCGCCCAATGCGCCGGCCAGTCCGACGATCGCCAACGCCACGAGGTGACGGCCGACACGATCGCGATGGTATCGCGGTGCTGGGCGTTCAAACGCAGGACGAAAGGCAGTCATAGTGACCTCAGGGTTCGATCTTCTGGTTCAGAATCCGGTCGCCGTAGTCCTGCGACAACGTTCTGGATCTCGACGCGGCGGAAGCCGAGTAGCGGTTCGCTAGCCACTACTCACCAAATGTCACATTTTCATAACAGTCCACCAGTTCGCGACCGGTCTTGGCCGGTTGCTGGTATCTCCGTACGTACATGGCGGATCAGCGCCGGGAAGGCTCGTGGGCGAGAAGGTTCTTGTAGACCTTTCCGCCTTTCATGATGACGAGGAAATTCTTCGCCGGATCTTCCACGAGCCTGATGTTGTCGATCGGATTGCCGTCGACCAGCAGGAGGTCGGCGAGCGCGCCCTCCTCCACCACGCCCAGCTTGCCGGGATATGGGTTTCGGGGTCCGGACAGGCTGAGCAATTCGGCATTGGTCGATGTCGCCATTGTCAGCGCTTCAGCCGGCGTGTACCAGCGCGTGAGGTCGGCCAGCATGGCGCCTTGCCGCTCCGCCAGCGCCTGAGAGAACAGGATGTCAGTGCCGAAGGCAGTCTTGATTCCGTATTTCTTTGCCAGCGCGTAGACTCTGTCCGTGCCGGCAACCACCTGCCGCATCTTCGCCTGCTCCGACGGCCCGAGCGCACTTGCGCCCGCCAGATCTAGGAAAGGTTGCGTGCTCAACCAGATTCCTTTCTCCGCCATGAGGCGCGCCGTAGCCTCGTCCATCAGGTGGCCGTGCTCTACGCACTTTGCTCCCGCCGCAATCGAGCGCTGAATCGAAACCGGCGTATAGGCGTGCACAGCCACATAGGTGCCCCAGTTTTCGGCAGCTTCGACGGCGGCACGCAGCTCGGGCTCGGTGAAGGTGGATACATTGAGCGGGCTGAACGGCGAAGCGACGCCACCGCCCGCGGTGAGCTTGACCTGTGAGGCCCCCTGCATGAGCTGCTCTCGCGCGCGCACACGAACCTCATCCGGACTGTCCGCGACCATGCTGCCGCCAATTCTTTCCATGCGGCTGAGCATGCCGCCGATCGTTCTTGGCAGATCGGTAAGCTGCCGGAAATCGCCATGGCCGCCGGTGATGGTGATCACGGCACCAGACGGATAGATGCGAGGGCCGGCGACGAGGCCATCGTCAATCGCGCGCTTGAGCCCAAAGCTCGGCCCGCCCATGTCGCGAATGGTGGTGAAGCCCCGCATCAGCGTGGCGGTGGCTTCCGCTGCCGCAAGGAGATTGTTGTAGCCGACGTCGTCAGCCAGAGTAGCCGCCGGCGTCGGGCGCACCAACATCGCATGCCAATGCGCGTCGATCAGCCCGGGCATCAACACGCGTTCGCCGCCGTCGATCACCTGAGCGTCAGCCTTGATCGCTGCAACCGAAATCTTCTCGATCTTGTTGTCCCGGACCAGGACATTGGACGGCGCGGAGAGCGCGGCGTTCTTTCCGTCAAAGATGCGAACGTTCTGGAACAGCACGGCGGACGCTTGTTGAGCCTGCGCAATCGGCAAAGCCGCGAGGTTCATTCCAATTGAAGCCAGGAGCGCAGCAATGAAAGCTCGACCCGGCTTCCTCAAACCTGACATGATTGATCTCCACCAATGGCGCATAGCGCAAGGTTCGCATTCTTGTTGTGCGGGAGGGTAACGCCCGACGTGATCGCGGGCGATTAGCGGCGTACTGCCAGTCTTCGTCGATCGACGGCTGCTACCCCGTTCTGACAGCCGGCAGCCAGGCAAGGGTCAGCCATCCGATGCCGTGAGACAAGAGGTCGATGCCGAGCAGCAATCCGATCACCCATGTCCCGGTGGCCGGAAATCCCGTGAGGATGATGAGACCTGCCACAACACCGAACAGCCCGGACACCAGAATGATCCAGCCGAACTGCTGCCAATGGCTGATGCCGACCAGGATGCGGATGAACCCCGAGATCAGAAGCAGCAGACCGAGGACAAGCGTCAGGATCAGCGCACTGGTCAGCGGCTGGGTCACCAGCACGATGCCGAATGCAAGATAGAGCGCGCCGAGCAGCAGTTGCCACACGAACCCTCCCCAACCCTTGGTCCAGAAAGCGTGAATGATCTCGAATCCACCGGCGAAAATCGCCATCCAGCCGATGAAGATGGTGCTGATCACGGTGAACAGCGCGAGATCTCCCAGGACCAGCAGGCCCGCGACGATCATGACGATTCCGAGCAGGATGCACACCCATAAAGGCGGTGTCGGCAGCCCGGTCAGGCGCATCGTAGAACCATTGTCATAGGTGGTCATGTCATTCTCCTCGATTTCAAGAGCACTCGACCCCGTTGCGCATCAGGCGGTTCGCCCGCTTTCGCTCGCCGTCTCGTCGCTCGGAATCTCTCCCGGTCGATAGTTCGGCAGCCGCCCGGCCGGAATGATCGACACAAGTGCCAGCGCAGCCATGACCAGCAGGCCGATTTTCAAGGCGCGCAGACGCGCCTCCGTGTTGACGCGCACCGCCTCGGCGACCTCTGCCGGGGATGCACTGGTATCGGCAAGGACAGTCTGAAGCCGGTCATTGCTGACGAAATTGATGTTGTCGAGATCGACCTGCGCTTGAAGTTCGGGCGTGAGCTTGGGGCTCGCGGCGATGCCGGTCAGCGCGATCGAACTCAACAGACCGACAAGGAGCGCGCCCGCCACTGCCGTCCCGACAGCGGCAGCGAGGTTGTTGGTGGTGCCGCGCAGCGATCCGACATCCCCTGCGAGTTCCTTGGGAGAAGCCGTGACCAGCACGTTGAACAGCAGCGTGACGAGCGCGCCTTGCCCGATACCAAAGACAACGAGCCCGAGCAGCACCGGCACCTCGCTCCAGTCGTTGCGCACAACGAATGCGAGCCACAACAGCGCGACTGTACAAAGGATGAAGCCGGCTCGCCCGATCTGCCGCGGCGTCAGCCTGTCATAGACATGCACGATCAGCATCGCGGCAAAGAATACTGTAAGGTTGAACGGCATCATCGCCACCGCAGTGGCAATCGGGCTGCGACCCTGCACGATCTGAATGTAGAGCGGGACGGAAAAGTTGAGCGCGGCCTCCAGCGCGACGACGGCGAACATCGCGTAGACGGCCGCTCGCTCTTCCGGCGAATCGATCACCTGAAGCGCAAGCAGAGGAGTCTTGCCTGCCTCCTGGCGTCTGTGTGTCCACATCAGGAACGCCTGGCCGAGCACGATGCCCACCACGATCAGGATCGGGGCGGGAGACAAGCCAAGAAAGCTGAACGGCGCGTTCGGGCTCGCCAACGCGAGCCCCCATCTGTTCAGATTATTGAAGCCGAAGCTGATGAGAATGATCGCGGCTGCTGCAAGTATGACGCCGACGAGATCAATCTCCACATCCGGCCGGCCGTGATCGCGCCTGAGCCGGAAGCTGAGGAAAAACACGATGGCGGAAACGGCGATGAGAATTCCGAACACCGGCCGCCAGCCGATATAGGTGCCGAGTACGCCGCCGATGATGAAGGCGAGCACGCCGGCCGCTGCACGTGCAGAACCGAGCGCACCCACCGGTTGCCTGCTGGCGTCCGGTGTAGTTCTCGGCAATGAGGGCCACCAGCGAGGGCACGATGACGGCGCCGGCGGCGCCGCACAGCGCCTGCGCCGTGATCATCACGACTGCCGTCGGGCTGAACGTCATCATGACCTGGGATATGAAGAACAGCACGACGGCCGCACGGAACACCTGCAGCGCGCCGTAGCGCTGCGCGAGCTTGGCGCCCAGCATGACGAAGCCGGCGACCAGCATGGAATAGGCCACGATGCCGGTCGCGACCGTGGTCGGAGGAACGCCGAAGCTCTTGACCATTCCCCCCATCGCCACCGGCAGCGAAGCGACGTTGAACGACATGATCATCTGGCCGAGCGCGATCGCGATCATGGGAATCCATGATGCGCGTTCCTCCTCATGGATGCCGCCGATCGAGATTGTCTGTGTCACTCTGGCGTCCTCCGATTTGCCCGGGCTTTCAGGATCGGCTAGCTGGATAGGACGCCGATCCAGTCAACATTGGTCAGTCTTCCGGTTGCGAAACGAACAGATCCATGCCCAATCGCTGCGACAGGAATTTCGCGGCGAGTTGCCCTCTCACGCTGTTGCCGGCCGCATCCAGCGGCGGCGCGAACGTGCCGAAGCCGCCTTTTCCGGGAGAAACCGCGACAATGCCGCCGCCGATCCCGCTCTTTCCCGGCAGGCCGATGTCGTAAAGCCAGTCGCCTGACGTCTCATACAATCCGGCCGTGATCATCACGGCCAAGGCGTAATGACAGACCGCAGCGTCGACCACGCGCTGCTTCGTGATCGGGTTCATTCCACCGTCCGCCAGCGTCGCGCCCATCACGGCGAGGTCTTTGGCGGTCACGTTCAGCGAACACTGCCGCGTGTAGAGATCGGTCGCCTGTTTGGCGTCGCAATAGATCCGGTCGTAGCTCTCGAGCAGCCGCGCGATACTGCGATTGCGAAAATTGGTCTCTGACGCGGAGGCGTAGACCTCTTCGTTGAGTGGAAGCTTGCGGCCCGCGAAGCGCGACAGCCCGCCGTGGATGAACTCCCACTGCGCCTCGGCGGACCTGCCTGGCGCCAAGCTCGTCGTCGCGATGGCGCCCGCATTCACCATCGGATTGGTACGCCCCTCCCCGCGCTCGATCGCGGCAAGCGAGTTGAACGGAAGTCCGGTGGCGTTGGCGCCGAGCTTTGCGCGTGCCTCTTCGGGGCCAATGGTCTCGCAGATCAGCGCGAAGACGAACGGCTTCGACACGCTCATGATGGAGAATTCGTAGTCTATGTCGCCCGCGCCGTAGACATGCCCATCGGTTGCAACGACACAAACGCCGAACAGTTCGCTGGGCACTCGGGCGAGCGCCGGGTAGACCTGCGAATTGTGGCCGTCGGCGTTCGATTTAATACGCCGGTGCGCGTCTTCCACCAGCGACTGCACCATCTCGGGATTAGGTAGATGACCGGTCGAAACGTAAGGCCGTTCATCGATCGCCGATGGTGACACCATCGCACCACTCCGCCGAACCGGGCTATGTTATTGATCTAACGCCCACGTTTAATGCGAGTCAATCTGCAACCGATGCAGCAATTTGCTGATAGACCAGCAAATGTGCCGGCTGCCATCGAGTTCTCTCACGCGCGCAAGGCTCCAACACTCGTTAGGTAAGGCACACTGTCGCAATCGACATCGCCCGCAATTGAATCAAAGAGCAGCCATTGACTGCAGAATCCGAACGCCGGGAAATTTGCAAGGTGGCCGCCTGAGTGTACGATTGCGTCACTCACGCGAGCCTGCCGCTGACCTGAGAAAAAAGGACGCGACGAGAAACTGGAGAAGGCGGGACATCATCTGAACAGCGAGGCTGATCATGGTGGCAAGTACGAGTGACGGACACTTTCTGCTGGTGAAGAAGCTTGGTGGGTTGGTCGCGGTTATCATCGGATGCCTGCTGACGGCAGTTGGCGTGACGTTTGAATCCACCAGCACGACGACTGTCGGCGTTCTCTTTCTTGTTCTTGGCGCCGTCCTGCTCACCCTCAAGATCATCAGACGGAATCAAGGAAGCCCGCTCGGATAGCTGGCTTGCGGCGTTGAGAATGAGGATGAGCCCGCAGCGATAGCGGTTCACTTCGTTCGCCAGTTCGGACAATGGGCGGTTGTTGACGATCGGCAGTCCGCGTTACCAGGCGCGTGCCTCCGCACATGTGCCCTAAAGGTAAGAGCGAGTCGCTTAAGCCGATAGCGAGTCAATCAAGTCTAGGACCCTCCCCGCCTACCCACCCTCGACTTGCTGACCTTGAAGTCCGCTTTGCCCCAAGGGACTAAACCGCTCGCGCGGTAGGGAACCGGCTGGCAGCGGTGTCCAGACGATAGCGTAACAGGGCGTCCTG
>NZ_JCAMOQ010000042.1:0-79531 GCF_059512365.1 Bradyrhizobium sp. Ses1 | reverse complement strand
GCGCATCGAAGTCCCCCGTGCCGAATCAGTTCGGTCCAAGGGAATCAGAGTGCGCTAATTAGGTACAGACCCTAGATCTCTGAGCCGATGCAAATCGGCCGATGCGCATGCTAACATGCGTTAATGCGGTTACTTGTCATCGCGATCGGCCGATTGAAGCAGGGCCCGGAGCGGGAACTGGCGGAGCGCTATCGCGAGCGCTTCGACGATATCGGTCGCAAGCTCGGCTTCCGCGGCCTGGACGTTCATGAAATTTCGGAAAGCCGCGCGCGAGACGCAGCAACAAGGATGGCCGAGGAAGCCGCGGCGATCTCGGCGCTGATCCCGGAAAAACACCTGCTCGTGGCGCTGGATGAGCGCGGCGAGAACGTCGACAGCGCGGCTTTTGCCGGGTATCTCGGGCGCTGGCGGGAGCAATCGGTCGCCAACACTATTTTCGTCATCGGCGGCGCCGACGGACTTTCGCCTGATTTGCAGCGCAAGGCCAAGCTGCGCGTCGCATTCGGCGCGGCGACTTGGCCGCACCAGATGGTCCGGGTCATGCTTCTGGAACAGATTTATCGGGCGGCGACCATTTTGGCCGGCCACCCCTATCATCGCGCGTGAACCGTCAAGAGAAAGCGCTGAACAATCCGATGCCGTCGCTGCGCGACCTTCACCGTTATCCTGACGCCGCGCGCCGCGGCCGGTATCCGGCATCCTGGCTTCCCCTTCCGGTCGTGTTGCTGTCGGCAACCCTTTTGTTGTCCGGAAGCCTTGCCACAACCGCGATCGCGCAAACACCGCCGCAACAGCAACAGACCGCGGCAACGGCGCCTTCGCCCGATATCATCAAGCAGCGGGAGCAGGAGCTTGAGGCGGCCCGCGAACAGCAACGAAAAGCCACCGAGCTGCAGGAGAAGTTGAAGGCCGACATTGCCGCGATCGGTCAGGACCGCAGCAAGCTCAACCAGCAGATCATCGACATTGCGGGCCAAGTGCGCGGCGTCGAAGGCCGGATCGTCGATGCAGAGGCGCGGCTGCGCCCGCTCGACGGCCGCGAGCAGGAGATCCGCGCCTCGCTCGATTCTCGCCGCGCCGAGATCATCGAGGTGCTGGCGGCGCTGCAACGTGCCGGCCGGCGCACGCCGCCGGCGCTCCTGGTGCGGCCAGAAGACGCACTGCAGTCGCTGCGGACCGCGATGCTGCTCGGTGCGGTCGTGCCTGAATTGCGGGGGCGCGCGGAAAAGCTGACCGCCGACCTCGGCGAGCTGGTTGCGCTGCGCAAGACCATCGCCAGCGAGCGCGATGCAATGGCGCGCGACCGCGACAAGCTCAGGGAAGACCAGGTCCGGCTCGCGGCGCTGGTCGAGGAGCGACAACGCCAGCAGAGCGCAATCGAAAAGGACATGGCAGCGGAAGGCGCGCGGGCCATCGCCCTGTCCAAGCAGGTCGACGACCTGCAGGGCCTGATCGCCAAGATGGAACAGGATCTGAAGAGCGCCGCGAAAGCGGCCGCCACCGCCAACCTCCAGGGCACGCCCGCCGCCCCGAACGGCAAGCCAAATCTGGGCGCTTTGAAGGATTCGGCGCGGCTGAGGCCGGCGGTCGCCTTTGCCTCGGCCAAGGGCCTGTTCGCCTACCCTGTTAACGGTACCAGGATTCGTGATTTTGGCGGGTCTGACGGTGCTGGCGGCGTGCAAAAAGGCATTTCTTTGGCAGCGCTGCCCGGTGCCCAGGTCACAACCCCGTGTGACGGCTGGGTCGTCTATGCCGGACCCTTCCGAAGCTACGGTCAACTCTTGATCCTCAACGCCGGGGGCGGGTATCATGTTTTGATCGCCGGGATGGAGCGTATTTCGGTAAACATCGGCCAGTTTGTACTTACGGGGGAGCCGGTCGCGACCATGGGGTCTACGTCCCAGGTTGCCTCTATTTTCGCTACAAACGCGAGCCAACCCGTGCTCTACGTCGAGTTCCGTAAGGACGGCACTCCAATCGATCCAGGCCCATGGTGGGCCGCAAATGAAGGCGAAAAGGTTCGCGGATGATGCGCAAGACTTCTGTAGTTCTCCTCAGCGCCGCATGCGGTGCAGCGTTGACGCTGTTCGTTACCCAACCGCGCGCCGTGCTGATGGGATCAAGCGCGCGCGCCGCGACCTCGGATACCTACCGCCAGCTCAATCTGTTCGGCGACGTGTTCGAGCGCGTGCGCAGCGACTATGTCGAGAAGCCCGATGACAGCAAGCTCGTGGAATCCGCCATCAGCGGCATGCTGGCCGGGCTCGATCCGCACTCGAGCTACATGGACGCCAAGAGCTTCCGCGACATGCAGGTGCAGACGCGCGGCGAGTTCGGCGGCCTCGGCATCGAGGTCACGATGGAAGACGGGCTGATCAAGGTCGTCTCCCCGATCGACGATACCCCCGCGTCGAAGGCCGGCATCATGGCCAACGACATCATCACCACCCTCGACGACGAAGCCGTGCAGGGTCTGACCCTCAACCAGGCCGTCGAGAAGATGCGCGGGCCTGTCAACACCAAGATCCGGCTGAAGATCGTCCGGAAGGGCCAGGACAATCCGATCGAGGTCACGCTGGTGCGTGACAACATCCGCGTCCGCTCGGTGCGCGCCCGCGTCGAGGCCGACGACATCGCCTATATCCGCATCACCACCTTCAACGAGCAGACCACCGAGGGCCTGAAGAAGGAGATCGCCAATCTCTCGAACCAGATCGGCGACAAGTTGAAGGGCTACATCATCGATCTCCGCAACAATCCCGGCGGTCTGCTGGAGGAAGCCGTGACGGTCTCTGACGCCTTCCTGGAGCGCGGCGAGATCGTCTCGACCCGCGGCCGCAATGCCGAGGAAACCCAGCGCCGCGCCGCCCATGCGGGCGACCTGACCAAGGGCAAGCCGGTCATCGTGCTGATCAACGGCGGCTCGGCCTCGGCCTCAGAAATCGTCGCCGGCGCGTTGCAGGACCACAAGCGGGCGACGCTGGTCGGCACCCGCTCCTTCGGCAAGGGTTCGGTCCAGACCATCATCCCGCTCGGCAGCGGCAATGGCGCGTTGCGGCTGACCACCGCCCGCTACTACACGCCGTCAGGCAAGTCGATCCAGGCCAAGGGCATCGTGCCGGATATCGAGGTGCTGCAGGATGTGCCGGATGAACTGAAGGCCCGCACCGACACCAAGGGTGAGGCCTCGCTGCGCGGCCATCTGAAATCCGACGGCGACGAGAAGACCGGCTCGCAGTCCTACGTGCCGCCGGACGCCAAGGACGACAAGGCACTCAAGCTGGCCGACGACCTCCTGCATGGCATCAAGTCCACCGCCAGCTCGGCGCCGCCGCCCGGCGGTGACAAGGCTGCGGTCGACAACAAGCAAGGCAGCAAGGCCGCGAACTGATCGGCCATCGCGAACTCAGACCAAGGGCGGCCCCTTCGGCCGCCCTTTTCATTTTGAGAGTCCTGTAGCCCCGTTGGCTCCACCCGAGCTACGGGTGTCCGGCGTCCTCCGAGAAGCGGCTGTGCTATCGTCGGCGGAGCTGATTCGGGGGGTTCATGGCAGAGGCGGCCGACGAACTGAGCGCACCGCTCGGACAGGAAACCGTGGCCAAAAAACGCCGGTTCCAGGTGCCGTTCACGGCCACGCAGGTGCTGGCGGTGATGCTCGGCCTGATCCTGGTCACTTTCGCCGGCATCGCCTTGTTCAACGATGATCCGCTCGGCGGCGAGCCGATCGCCCATATCGCCTTGCGCAAGGCGCCGGTGGCGGAGGAAAAACCCGCAGCGGCCGGCCCTGCCGCCGAGCCCATGGCGAAATCGCCGCCCAGGCAGGCTGCCGGCGAGAGCAAGACGGTCACCATCATCGACGGCTCGAGCGGCGCGCGGCATGACGTCGTCGTCAGCGGCGATGCCGCCGACAAGGCCGAGTCCGACGCCGCGCCAGGGCCGATGGCCGGCATAGACCAGCGCCTCCTGGAAAAATCGCGCTATGGCATGATCCCTGTGATCGCCGACGGCTTGAGGCCGTTTACGGTCTATGCGGCCGATGCCGACCGCGCCAAGGCGGCAAAAACACCCGTGGTGGCGATCGTGGTCGGCGGGCTCGGCGTCGGCGCCGCCAAAACCACCGACGCCATCATGAAACTGCCGCCGGCGGTGACGCTGGCCTTCACGCCCTATGGCGCCGACCCGACCAAGCTTGCCGAACGGGCGCGTGCGCAGCGCCACGAGATCCTGCTGCAGGTCCCGATGGAGCCGTTCGACTACCCGGACAATGACCCTGGCCCCCAAACGCTGCTGACGACCCTGAACGCGGAACAGAATCTCGACCGGCTTTATTGGCACTTCAGCCGCATCCAGGGCTATGCCGGCATCGCCAATTTCATGGGCGCCCGTTTCGCGGCGACCGATCCGGTGATGCAGCCGATCATGCGTGAAGCAGCCAAGCGCGGCTTGAGCTATTTCGACGACGGCGCCACGCCACGCAGCGTCGCGGCCTCGCTCGCCGCCGGCCAGGCGCTGCCCTTTGCCAAGGCCGATTTCACCATCGATGCGGTTCCGACGTCGGTGGAGATCGACCGCGTGCTGGTCAAGCTCGAGACACTCGCCAAGGAACGCGGCGTCGCGGTCGGCGTGGCCTCGGCGCTGCCGATTTCGATCGAGCGCCTCGCGGCCTGGACCAAGACGCTGGAGGCGCGCGGTATCCTGCTTGTGCCATTGACAACCGCGATGCTGAAATCAAAATCGGGCTAGAACTTCAACCTGATGGCGCGACTTCGGACTTCCGGACCCGCCCGTCTTCCAGATCATGATCCGCCAGGTGAATCGGGTCATGGTCTCGTCTTTTTGTTGGAGCGTGATCTTCCCACGCAAACGCTTTACGTTTGTCGCGAGGGAGAAACGATTTCCGACTGGTTCCGGATCACGCTCTGGGAGTCCTGATCGAATGACGCGTTACGAGGAACTGCCCTACCGGACCTGCGTCGGCGTGATGCTGCTCAACCGAGACGGGCTGGTCTTTATCGGACGCCGCGCCGGCGGCATCGAGCATGTCGACGACACCCACATCTGGCAGATGCCGCAAGGCGGCGTGGATCCCGGTGAAGACGTCTGGGAAGCCGCCAAGCGCGAGCTCTACGAGGAGACCAGCGTCCGATCGGTCGAGAAACTCGGCGAGGTCGAGGACTGGCTGATCTACGATATTCCGCGCACGGTCGCAGGGCGCGCCTGGAAGGGCCGCTACCGCGGCCAGCGCCAGAAATGGTTCGCGGTTCGCTTCACCGGCAAGGACAATGAGATCGACGTGGAACATCCCGGCGGCGGCCACAAGGCCGAGTTCTCGAACTGGCGCTGGGAGCCGATGAAGAATCTCCCCGAATTGATCGTGCCGTTCAAGCGGCCGGTGTATGAGCGCGTCGTGCAGGAGTTTTCCAGGCTCGCGGGCCGATAGGAATGTCCGAGGAAAAACTATACCGCCCCAATGTCGGGATCGCGCTGTTCAACACGTCCGGCCACGTGCTGATCGGCCACAGATTCAGGGACGATGGTCCGGAAATCATCCTTCCCGGGCTTGAATGGCAGATGCCGCAGGGCGGCATCGATGCTGGCGAGGAACCGCGCCAGACGGTGATGCGTGAACTCTGGGAGGAGACGGGCGCCGTTTCCGCCGACTATCTCGGCGAGACCGATTGGGTCACTTATGAATTCCCGCCCTACAATGGACCGCCGCATCGTCTCGGCAAATTCCACGGACAGCGGCAAAAATGGTTCGCGCTGCGATTCACCGGGCGCGACGAGGAAATCGACCCGCTGACACCGCGCAACGGACAACCGGCCGAATTCGACGCCTGGCGCTGGGAGCGGCTCGACCGCGTCCCGGATCTCGTCGTGCCGTTCCGCCGCGAAGTGTACCGGCATGTCGCCCGCAGCTTTGCCGCCTTTGCGCAAGCGCGCTGAGACCGGATTGCAGAACCTCACCTCGTCTAAAGCGCGATGAGATGAGGATGAATCATTATCGCGCTTTAGGTTATTGTTTGAGCATGATCTTTTCGGAAAACCGCTTCACACTTTTCCGGATCATGCGCTAGGTGAACGCATTACTCGGATAGCGGGAACTCGGCGACATCAAGGATGCTGCCGATGCCATGCCGCAAGCGGCGCACGGCGCTGTCTTCGCTCGCGAGACCGAACGCCAGCATGGAGCGTCCGGTCACGGCGTAGACGTGGCCGAACGGAAAGCTTGGCAGTTGCCCCTCCGGCTGGTTGGTGTCGATCAACCCCTGCCAGTGCTGTCCTTCCGGAACTTCCGGCAGCGTAAAGTTCACGACGTCATAATGGGCGTTGTAGATCAACAGCAGGGTTGCGTCCGATCCGCGACGTTTGATTCCGGTTTCCTGGGCGCGACCATCAAGCAGCATCCCGAAGCAGCGTACATTGCCATCCTGCCACTGCTCGACGGTCATTTCTTCGCCGGATGGGGCAAGCCAGGTCACGTCCTTGACGTCGAGCTCCTCATTGTGGGTGCCGATCAGGAAACGGCTCCGATAAAGGATCGGAAACGCCTTGCGCATCGCGATCAGCTTTCGCGTGAATTCGCGCAAGGCGCGTCCTTCAGGCGATATCTTCATCCAATCGAGCCAGGTGGTCTCGTTGTCCTGCGCATAGGCGTTGTTGTTGCCCTTCTGGCTGTGACCGAATTCGTCGCCGGCGAGCAGCATCGGCGTGCCGTGCGACAGGACCATCGTGGCAAGGAAATTGCGCTTCTGCCGCTCGCGTAACGCGACAATCTCCGCATCCGATGTTGGACCTTCGACGCCGTGATTCCACGAGTGATTGTTGGAATGGCCGTCCTGGTTTTTCTCGCCATTGGCCTCGTTGTGCTTGTCGTTGTAGGAGACGAGATCGTTGAGGGTGAAGCCGTCATGGGCGGTGACGAAGTTTATGCTCGCCCACGGTTTGCGGCCGCGCTTGTTGAACAGGTCTCCCGACCCGGTAGTGCGCTTGACGAAATCAGCGACCTGCCCGGCATCCCCTTTCCAGAAGCGTCGCGCCGTATCGCGGAATTTGTCGTTCCATTCCGCCCAGCCCGGCGCGAACTGGCCGACCTGGTAGCCGCCGGGGCCGATGTCCCATGGCTCCGCGATCAGCTTGACGCTGGAGAGCACCGGGTCCTGCCGACAGGCATCGAGGAAGCTGCCGCCTTCATCGAAGCCGTAGGGTTCGCGCGCGAGAATGGTGGCAAGATCGAAACGAAAGCCGTCGACGCGCATCTCCGTTACCCAGTAGCGAAGAGAGTCGGCGACCATCTGCAGCACGCGCTGGTGCGATAGATTGACGGTGTTCCCGGTGCCGGTATCGTTGATGTAGTAGCGCTTCTGATCGGGCAGCAGCCGATAGTAGTTCGCGTTATCAATGCCCTTGAAGGACAGCGTCGGTCCGAGTTCGTTGCCTTCGGCGGTGTGGTTATAGACCACGTCGAGGATCACCTCGATGCCGTGGGCATGGAATTGGTTGACCATCTCCTTGAACTCGGTCGCCAAGCCAGTCCGCAGGTAGCGCGGATCCGGAGCGAAGAAAGCGAGCGAGTTGTAGCCCCAATAATTGCGCAGGCCTCTGTCGACCAGATAGCTGTCGTCGACGAAAGCATGAATCGGCAACAGCTCCGCGCTGGTGACGCCGAGCGAGCGCAGATACGCCGATACGTTCGGGCAGGCGAGGCCCGCGAACGTGCCGCGATCGGCTTCCGGCACCAATGGATGCAGCTTGGTGAAGCCCTTCACATGCATCTCGTAGATGATGGTGCGCTCCCACGGCGTCGCGGGCTTGCGGTCACGTCCCCAGGTGAAAGCTGGATCTATCACCCGGCACTTCTGCACCAGATGGATATTGTCGCGGTCATCAAACGATTTGTCCTTGTCGGCATCGCCGATCTTGTAGCCGAACAGTTCGGGACCCCATTGCAACTGCCCGACCAATTGCCGGGCGTAAGGGTCAATCACCAGCTTGTTCGGATTGAAGCGATGGCCGGCGTCGGGTTCATAGGGACCATGGACGCGATAGCCATAGACCAATCCTGGCCGCGCGGTCGGCAGATAGCCGTGCCAGACTTCGTCGGTATATTCGGGAAGCTCGATCCGCTCGACCTCGGTTTGGCCGGCGTCATCGAACAGGCATAGCTCCACCTTGGTGGCATGCGCTGAAAACAGCGCGAAGTTGACACCCAGGCCGTCCCAGGTGGCGCCCAGGGGAAACGGCCTGCCTTCGCGAACAGCGGAGCGCCGCAGCAACTGGGCTGCCTGCGCGAGCTCACGACCTGCGGCTGATCTATCCATCAGAAGGCCTGCCCTTCGGTGACATAAACGCCTGCACCTCACCATCGTTCCTCTGGTCGGGCGGCTCGGCTCTACCCGATCTCCGCCGCCGGAACGGGTTCCCGGCTTCGTGGTCCTGTGACATCATGGAGCACAGCAACCCTCTCGGTCCAGGCCGGACGGCCGAGGCCGCGCGGAAGGCCGCTTAGAGCACGATCCGGAAAAGCGGATACCGCTTTCCCGAAAATAACGATGCTCAGACAAGGACGACAGAACGGAGTTGATCCATCAAGGGGAGAGGAGAAAACGTCATGGCCGCGAAAGACGTGAAGTTCTCAACCGAAGCCCGCGAGCGCATGTTGCGTGGCGTAGATCTGCTGGCGAATGCGGTCAGGGTGACGCTCGGACCGAAGGGCCGCAACGTCGTGCTGGAAAAATCCTTTGGAGCACCGCGCATCACCAAGGATGGCGTCACCGTCGCCAAGGAGATCGAGCTCGAGGACAAGTTCGAGAACATGGGCGCACAGATGGTGCGGGAAGTCGCGTCCAAAACCAGCGACATCGCGGGTGACGGCACAACCACCGCCACTGTGCTCGCACAGGCAATCGTCAGGGAGGGCGCCAAATCGGTCGCCGCTGGCATGAATCCTATGGACCTGAAGCGCGGCATCGACCTCGCGGTCGAAGCGATCGTCGCTGACCTCAAGACCCATGCCAGGAAGATCACCTCCAATGATGAGATCGCCCAGGTCGGCACCATCTCCGCCAACGGAGATGCCGAGATCGGCCGCTTCCTTGCCGATGCCATGCAAAAGGTCGGCAATGAAGGCGTGATCACGGTCGAGGAGGCGAAGAGTCTCAACACCGAGCTGGAAGTGGTCGAGGGCATGCAGTTCGACCGCGGCTATGTCTCGCCCTATTTCGTCACCAATGCGGAGAAGATGAAGGTCGAGCTCGAAGAGCCCTATGTCCTGACCAATGAGAAGAAGCTGACCACGCTGCAGTCGATGTTGCCGCTGCTGGAAGCGGTGGTGCAGTCCGGCAAGCCGCTGCTCATCGTCGCGGAGGACATCGAGGGCGAGGCGCTGGCGACGCTCGTCGTCAACAAGCTGCGCGGCGGCCTGAAGGTCGCCGCGGTGAAGGCGCCGGGTTTCGGCGATCGCCGCAAGGCGATGCTCGAGGATATCGCCATCCTCACCGGCGGCACCGCGATCTCCGAAGATCTCGGCATCAAGCTCGAGAATGTCACGCTGAACATGCTCGGCCGTGCCAAGAAGGTCGTGATCGAGAAGGAGAGCACGACCATCGTCGATGGCGCCGGCGCCAAGAAGGACATCGAGGCACGCACTGCCCAGATCAGGACGCAGATCGACGAAACCACTTCTGACTATGATCGCGAGAAGCTTCAGGAGCGGCTCGCCAAGCTCGCCGGCGGCGTCGCCGTGATCCGGGTCGGCGGCGCGACCGAAATCGAGGTGAAGGAGCGCAAGGACCGGGTCGAGGACGCGCTGCACGCCACCCGCGCAGCCGTCGAGGAAGGCATCCTTCCCGGCGGCGGCGTGGCGCTGCTGCGTGCCTTGAAGGCGCTGGACAAGATCAAGACCGCCAATGCCGACCAGAAGGCGGGCGTCGATATCGTCCGTCGTGCCTTGCAGATACCGGCGCGCCAGATCGTCGAGAATGCCGGCGAGGACGGTTCACTGGTGGTCGGCAAGCTCCTGGAGCGCGGCGACTACAATTGGGGCTTCAATGCCGCGACCGGCGAGTACGAGGACCTGGTGCGCGCCGGCGTGATCGATCCGGCGAAGGTGGTTCGCACCGCATTGCAGGACGCGGCATCCGTTGCCTCGCTCCTGATCACGACGGAAGCATTGGTCGCCGACAAGCCGAAGAAGTCCGAGCAGACGCCCACCCCGCCGCCGATGGACTTCTGATCGACAACAAGGGCGGCCCGCGGATAATGCCGCCGGTCGCCTTACGCGATTGGCGAACTTTCCTGAGTGGCCGGAAAATTTCGGACACCCCTCTTGAAAGTTCGCGCCGGTTTTCTAATTCGATTTTGCCGCCAAGAAAGGTGGTGCCGGATGCCAGCTTGGGTCCGGCGAACTGGGCGGCGGACAGTGTCCGACGCTCCTTCGTATCCATCTTGCTCTGAGGAGGACTTGGTTATGAGGACCTTTGACTTCTCGCCCCTGTGGCGCTCCACAGTCGGCTTTGACCATCTTGCGGATTTGCTCGATGCGAGCCTACGGCAGTCCGCCGACGACAACTATCCCCCTTACAATATCGAGCGGTCCGGCGAGGACAGCTATCGGATCTCGCTGGCAGTTGCCGGCTTTGGCGTGAATGACATCACCGTCACCGCCGAGCAGGACATGCTCACGATCGAAGGCAGGAAACCTGAGGGACCGGCGCGCGATTATCTCTACCAGGGCATCGCCGCGCGACCGTTCCGGCGGGTATTCAGCCTCGCTGACCATGTGCAGGTTAGGCAGGCCTCCATCAAGGATGGCCTCTTGATCGTCGATCTCGTCCGCGAGGTGCCGGAATCGATGAAGCCGCGACGCATCCCGATCGCGGGTACGGGCTCCCAAGCAATCGAGCAGAAGCAGGCGGCCTGACTTTGCCTGATGCTTGACGAGGCCACGCGTGGGCCAAGCCGCCCGCGCGGGGGATCGTAGCTGAGACAAGGAGGATAAGATGGCTTTTCGTGATCTCATTCCCTGGTCGAAGAACCAGGAGCTTGCGCCGACGCGCGAGAATTTCGATCCTTTCATCACGCTTCACCGCGAGATGAACCGGCTGTTCGACGACGTGTTCCGCGGTTTCGGCTCCTTCGGTCCCATCAGCAGCCCGCTGTTGGAAGGCCGCTTCGGTTGGCCGAAGATCGAGCTCAGCGAAACCGACAAGGAGCTTACCGTCTCCGCAGAGCTTCCGGGCATGACGGAGAAGGACGTTCAGGTCGAGATCGCCAATGGCGTGCTGACGCTCCGGGGCGAGAAGAAAGCCGAGCGGACGGACAACGGAAAGTACTTCTCCGAACGCTACTACGGCGCGTTCGAGCGGCGGATCGCCCTTGATGGTGTTGCCGAAGACAAGGCGCAAGCTTCCTTCCGCGACGGCGTATTGACGATCACGCTGCCGAAATCGGAGGAAGCGCGCCAGAGCGTCAAACGCATCCCGATCGGCAAGCAATAACATGAAAGGCGGCGCGTCCGGCGCCGCCTTTCAACTCAAACGGTGTCCTTGGAAAGGAGCGTAAAGGAGACACTTCGATGAGCGAGACCAATGTTAGCGCCGCCACACTCCCCCTCTTCCACCCCGCCGCCCATTGCGACTCACCCGCCCAGGTCCTTGCGGACCCGCGGCTATCCCGATCCGAGAAGCGCGTCATCCTATCGTCCTGGGCATCCGACATGTTCGCGGTGGAATCCAGCCCCAGCCTGCGCGACATCCCGGGGATCGACCACAGCATTCGCCTGGCCGATATCCTTTCCGCGCCGCGGCAGCTAGATGACGACGACGATCCGCCGCCACGCGGCGGCGCTGCGCTGCCGCGGCCTTCGCGAACCAATCTCTCCCATGAGGCCCCGCCTTGTTGACGCCAACTATTTTGGCTTTGGCATGGGTCAATCAGGCGTCCGCGCTGCTGGCGATGCCATGGTTCGCATGGCAGCGGGATTTGCTTTCTCGCGACATCTTGCGCGCCGGATTCCAGCTGGACCGATAGAGAGAGCGGACGTGAAGCGAGCAATATCGACTGCATTCGGCGCCGTGCTCGGCGCGCTCATCATGATCGTGCCGGCGGCAGGTCAGGTTCCGAATCTGAAAACCGGGGGCACGGTGCCGACGCTGGCGCCCCTGGTACGCGAAGTGACTCCCGCGGTCGTCAATATCTCCGTGCATGGCAAAATCCGCGAGGACAACCCGCTTTATCGCGATCCGCTGTTCCGCGAATTCTTCGATGTGCCGAAGCAACTCGAGAAGGAGATCAGCGCAACCGGCTCCGGCGTCATCGTCGACGGTGAGCGGGGCTACATCCTGACCAACAATCACGTGGTGGATCAGGTCTCGGCGGTCCAGATCACGACCAAGGACGGTCGTCAGTTCTCTGCCAAGGTAATGGGGCGCGATCCCGCGACCGATATCGCGGTCCTGAAAATCCACTCCCCGACCGCACTCAAGGCGATTGCACTGGGCGACAGCGATGCGCTTGAAGTCGGCGATTTCGTCATTGCCATCGGCAACCCCTTCGGCCTCGGCCAGACCGTGACATCGGGGCTTGTAAGCGCGCTCGGCCGCACCGGGCTGGGCAAACAGGGCTATGAGGATTTCATCCAGACCGACGCCGCGATCAACCCCGGCAACTCCGGCGGCGCGCTGATCAATCTGAAGGGCGAACTGATCGGCATCAACTCGGCGATCATTTCGCCGGCCGGCGGCAATGTCGGCATCGGCTTTGCGATCCCGATCAACATGGCACGCCGCGTGATGGACCAGATCGTCGAGAACGGCAAGGTCGTGCGCGGCCGGATCGGTGTCTCGCTGCAGGATATGCATCCCTCGACGGACGGCGGGCGCAGCGAGGGGGCCAGGATCGCCGACATCAGTCCGGGATCGCCTGCGGAGGCCGCCGGTCTGCGCAAGGGCGATGTCGTGCTGCGAGCCGACGATCGTCCGATCCGCAGCGCTGCGCAGCTCCGTAACCGTGTCGGCCTCGCTCGCATCGGGGAGCAGGTCAGGCTGACAATCGAGCGCGGCGGCGGGACCCAGAATGTCACGGTCGCAGTGGCGCCGATGGTGGACGCCAATGCTGCGGTTTCAACCAGGCCGCAGCGCCGTTAGAGCGTTTTCGAGCGAAGTGGATACCGATTCGCGTGAAGAACGCGTCAAAACAAGAATCTAGAGCTTCGGTTCTGATCCAATCAGAACCGAAGCTCTAAGCCCGCGCAATGTTTGCAATCGGCATCGAAAAACCCTCGTCCGCCACGATGTGACGGACGAAGGTCGTTCAAGTTTTTGTTCGGCCCCGGCGCGGTGCACCGGGGCCTAGTGCATAGCCGTCGCGTTAAGGATGTTCTCGATGCTCTTGAAGTGGTCGAGCCGCTCGATCTCGCGGTCGAGCTCCGAGCCGTGCTTCTCTTTCAGGTTCTCTTCCATCTCGGCGATGGTTTCCCTGAACTCGGCGCGATCGACTTCCTGGATCGAGGTCGCGACATCAGCGAGCACGGTCAGGCGATTGTCGGAGACCTCGGCAAGACCGCCGAGCACCACCATCTTCTGATGCGCCCCGCCGGTCGTGATGGTCAGGATACCCGGACGGATCGCCGCCACGACCGGTGCGTGACCGGCGAGCACGCCGAAATCACCTTCCACGCCGGGAACATCGACCTGATCGACCTCGCCGGAGAAAGCGAGCGCTTCGGGGGAGACGAGGTCGAAGTGGAAGGTGGCCATGGTCTTTCCGTTCTTTCCGCTGTCACCCGCGGGCGTGACCCGCGGGTCCATCGATCAAAGAGTTCTGCCTTGATGGAGTGCCGGGCCAAGCCCGGCAATGACGAGTGTGCTCAAGCTGCTTCGGCAGCCAGCTTCTTGCCCTTCTCGACCGCCTCTTCGATGGTGCCGACCATGTAGAAGGCAGCCTCCGGCAGGTGGTCGTACTTGCCTTCGCACAAGCCGCGGAAGCCCTTGATGGTGTCGGCGAGCTCGACGAACTTGCCCGGCGAACCGGTGAAGACTTCGGCGACATGGAAGGGCTGCGACAGGAAGCGCTCGATCTTGCGGGCGCGGGCCACCGTCAGCTTGTCCTCTTCCGAAAGCTCGTCCATGCCGAGGATGGCGATGATGTCCTGCAGCGACTTATAGCGCTGCAGCACCTGCTGCACCATGCGCGCGGTGTTGTAATGCTCCTCGCCGACGACCAGCGGCGACAGCATGCGGGAGGTCGAGTCGAGCGGGTCCACCGCCGGATAGATGCCCTTCTCCGAGATCGCACGCGACAGCACGGTGGTGGCGTCCAAGTGGGCGAAGGAGGTCGCCGGCGCCGGGTCGGTCAGGTCGTCGGCCGGCACGTAGATCGCCTGCACCGAAGTGATCGAGCCCTTCTGGGTGGTGGTGATGCGCTCCTGCAGCGCGCCCATGTCGGTCGCAAGCGTCGGCTGGTAACCCACCGCCGACGGGATGCGGCCGAGCAGCGCCGACACTTCGGAGCCGGCCTGCGTGAAGCGGAAGATGTTGTCGACGAAGAACAGCACGTCCTGACCCTGGTCGCGGAAGTGCTCGGCCACCGTGAGGCCGGTGAGGCCGACGCGCGCGCGTGCACCCGGCGGTTCGTTCATCTGGCCGAACACGAGCGCGCATTTCGACTGTACGCTCGGATCGGGATTGCGCGGGTCCGCGTTGACCTTGGACTCGATGAACTCGTGATAGAGGTCATTGCCTTCGCGGGTACGCTCGCCGACGCCGGCGAACACCGAGTAACCGCCGTGCGCTTTCGCAACGTTATTGATCAGTTCCTGAATCAGCACGGTCTTGCCGACGCCGGCGCCGCCGAACAGGCCGATCTTGCCGCCCTTGGCGTAAGGCGCGAGCAAATCCACGACCTTGATGCCGGTGACGAGGATTTCCGCCTCGGTGGACTGGTCGGTATAGGTCGGCGCTTCCTGGTGGATCGCGCGAACGCCTTCGGCCTTGATCGGGCCGGCCTCGTCGATCGGCTCGCCGATGACGTTGATGATGCGGCCGAGCGTACCGACGCCGACCGGCACCCGGATCGGCTCGCCGGTATCGGTCACTTCCTGGCCGCGCACCAGACCCTCGGTCGTATCCATCGCGATCGTCCGCACGGTGGATTCGCCGAGATGCTGCGCCACCTCGAGCACGAGACGGCTGCCGCCGTTCTTGGTTTCCAGCGAGTTGAGAATCGCCGGCAGGTGGCCCTCGAACTGGACGTCGACGACGGCGCCCATAACCTGGGTGACGCGACCGATCTGGTTGGCTGCTGTAGCCATTTACTCTGTCTCCTTCGATCCGAATTTCCAGATCATGATCCGACGGGTCGGATCATGATCGCATCTTTTTTGCGCATGATCTCTTCGGAAAACCGGTCCCCACTTTTCCGGATCATGCTTTAAACCACGGTCAGCTTGACCGGGATATTACCTTTGGTGGCCTTCGAATACGGGCACACCGTGTGAGCTTCCTCGACTAGCGCCTGGACCTTGGCCTTATCAGCGCCTGGGATTGAAACCTTGAGTTCGACGGCGAGCGAAAAGCCGCCATCGGTATTGAGCGTCACGTCGGCCGTGACCTTTGCCGCCTGGCCGTCGACGCCATGGTTCTTGGCGACCACGAGGATGGCCTGGCCAAAGCAGGCCGAATAGCCCAGCGCAAAAAGCTGCTCGGGATTGTGGCCATCGCCGGCGCCGCCCAATTCCTTCGGCAGCGCCATTGCGAGCGCCAGCCCGCCGTTGTCGAGCACGGAGCGGCCGTTGCGTCCGCCCTTGGTGGTAGCCGATGTGACGTAAGCCATTTCGCGCTCCCTTGGTTAGACCGCCTCGGCGCCGGAAATGATTTCGATCAGTTCCTTGGTGATCATCGCCTGACGGGTTCGGTTGTAGACCAGCGTCTGCTTGCGGATCATTTCACCGGCGTTGCGCGTCGCGTTGTCCATCGCGCTCATCTGCGCGCCGTAGAACGAGGCGTTGTTTTCCAGGAGTGCACGGAATACCTGCACGGCGAGGTTACGCGGCAACAGGCTGGTGAGGATCTCGTCCTCCTCCGGCTCGTACTCGTAGGCGGTCGCCGGGCCGCCGTTTGCGGCCGGCGTTTCCACCACCAGCGGAATGACCTGCTGCGCGGTCGGGACTTGCGCGATCACCGATTTGAACTGCGAATAGAACAGCGTGCAGACGTCGAATTCGCTGGCATCGAAGCGCGCCAGAACTTTCTTGGCGATGTCCTCGGCATTGACGAAGCCGAGCTGCCGCACCGCGCGGAGGTCGACATGCTCGACGATCTGCCGTTCGAACAGGCGGCGAAGCTGCTCATAGCCCTTGCGGCCGACGCAGAAGAATTTGACTTCCTTGCCCTGACCGAGCAGCGACAGCGCGTGCTCGCGCGCGAGCCGCACGATCGCGGAGTTGAACGCGCCGCAAAGGCCACGTTCGCCGGTGCAGACCAGGAGCAGATGCACCTGGTCCCTGCCCGTCCCGGCGAGCAGCGCCGGCGCGCCGGGCGAGCCTGCGGCGGCGCTGGCGATATTGCCGATCACGGCGCCCATCTTGTCTGCATAGGGCCGGGCGGCCTCGGCCGCGGTCTGCGCGCGGCGCAGCTTTGACGCCGCCACCATCTGCATGGCCTTGGTGATCTTCTGCGTCGCCTTGGTCGAGGCGATGCGGACCCGCATGTCTTTCAGTGACGCCATTCTTCGTCCACCCCGGCGATCCGATCGGGCGATCCGACCGCTAGCCTATCCCATTGTTCTGCCCGGCGCCTGCGCCGGGCATCCGCTTCTCGTCGGCCGGGAGCCGCAGGCGCGAAGACCAGCCTCCGCACCCTTGTCCGGCCGCGACGACGTTTAGGCAAACGTCTTGGCGAAACCTTCGACCACGTTCTTCAGCTTGGCGGCAACGTCGTCGTTGAGGTCGCGGCTATCGCGGATCGCGTCGAGGATGTCGGCATTCTTGCCACGCAGCAGCGACAGCAGGCCGTCCTCGAAGGCGCGCACCTTATTGAGCGGCAGCGGATCGAGATAGCCGTTGGTGCCGGCCCAGATCACGCAGACCTGCTCTTCCATCTTCAACGGCGAGAACTGCGGCTGCTTCAACAACTCGGTCAGGCGCGAGCCGCGGTTGAGCAGGCGCTGGGTCGAGGCGTCGAGGTCGGAGCCGAACTGCGCGAACGCCGCCATTTCACGGTACTGCGCGAGCTCGCCCTTGATCTTGCCGGCGACCTTCTTCATCGCCTTGGTCTGCGCCGACGATCCGACGCGCGACACCGACAGACCGACGTTCACCGCGGGACGGATGCCCTGGAAGAACAGGTCGGTTTCCAGGAAGATCTGGCCGTCGGTAATCGAGATCACGTTGGTCGGGATGTAGGCCGACACGTCGTTGGCCTGGGTTTCGATCACCGGCAGCGCGGTCAGCGAGCCCAAACCGTGCTCCTTGTTGAGCTTGGCGGCGCGCTCGAGCAGGCGGGAGTGCAGATAGAACACGTCGCCCGGATAGGCTTCGCGGCCCGGCGGGCGGCGCAGCAGCAGCGACATCTGGCGATAGGCGACGGCCTGCTTCGACAGGTCGTCATAGATGATGACGGCGTGCATGCCGTTGTCACGGAAAAATTCGCCCATCGTGCAGGCGGTGAACGGCGCGATGTACTGCATCGGCGCTGGATCGGACGCGGTGGCCGCGACGACGATCGAATATTCCAGCGCGCCCTGCTCTTCCAGCACCTTCACGAACTGGGCAACGGTGGAACGCTTCTGGCCGATCGCGACGTAGACGCAATACAGCTTGATGTTCTCGTCCGGCTGCGCGTTGAGCGGCTTCTGATTGAGAATGGTGTCGAGCGCGATCGCGGTCTTGCCGGTCTGACGGTCGCCGATGATCAACTCGCGCTGGCCGCGGCCGATCGGGATCAGCGCATCGATCGCCTTGAGGCCGGTCGCCATCGGCTCGTTCACCGACTTACGCGGAATGATGCCGGGCGCCTTGACGTCAACGCGCATGCGCTTGTCAGCCTGGATCGGACCCTTGCCATCGATCGGATTACCGAGCGCATCGACGACGCGGCCGAGCAGGCCCTTGCCGACCGGCGTGTCGACGATGGCGCGGGTGCGCTTGACGGTCTGACCTTCCTTGATCTCGCGGTCGGCGCCGAAGATCACGATGCCGACGTTATCGGTTTCGAGGTTGAGCGCCATGCCGCGGGTGCCGTTCTCGAACTCGACCATTTCACCGGCCTGGACATTGTCCAGCCCGTAGACGCGGGCGATACCGTCACCGACCGACAGCACCTGGCCGACTTCGGTGACCTCGGCCTCCTGGCCGAAATTCTTGATCTGGTCCTTGAGGATCGCGGAAATTTCCGCGGCGCGGATGTCCATCAGCCTGCCTCTTTCATCGCGTGCTTGATCGAATTGAGTTTGGTGCGAAGCGAGCTATCCACCATGCGGCTACCGACCTTGACCACAAGGCCGCCGATGATGGAGGGATCGATCTTCACGTTGAGCGCGACGTCCTTGCCCGTCACCGACTTCAGTGCGGCCTTCAGCGCGTCGAGATTCTTGTCATTGAGCGCTTCCGCGACGGTGACTTCGGCGGTCGCCTCGCCCTTGAAGTTCGCCACCAGCGCGTTGTAGGCGCGGATCACGTCCGCGACCGCAAACAAGCGGCGATTGGAGGTGAGCACTTTCAGGAACTTGGCGGTGATGCCGGAGATACCGGCCTTGTCGAGCACCGCGGAGAGCGCCTTCAATTGCGCTTCGGCGGAGAACACCGGACTGCGAACGAGGCGCTTCAGATCGACGCTCTCATTCAGAAGGGCATTGAATTTATCGAGATCGGACTTCACGGCATCGACGGACTTTTCGTCGCGAGCCAGATCGAACAGGGCCGTTGCGTAACGACCGGCAACTCCCGAAACGGACGGATCTTCAGCAGCCACAGACGCGCTCTTTTTTGCTGTCAAATTCGCAAGGGAAAAACCGTCGCCGCTGCAGCGGCGCCTAGCGATCCAAGCCCTTGGAATTCAAGCGGGACTTCGATTTTCGACCGACACGCGGAGTGCCGGGATCGTTAAAATCGCGGCTTTGCTAGCATGGCAGGCGCGCAGGTGCAACACGACGTCACATCTAGGTGATGCCTTGTCGCACGGCTCCGGCACAGCGCCGCGAGGACCCTGCCGGCGAAATTCTGCGTGCAGGAATTTCGATCGAGAGACAGGGAGGCGACCCATCGTTCCATCGGCAATCGCATGCCTGCCCGGAGTTCGGGCTCGGGAACAAAATGGCCAGCCGCTCTCTATTCCGTGATTACTTGCGGAAATGTTTCCTAAACGTAAATCAACAGTAATCGTAAGTATTCACTGGGTTAAAAATTAGTTAAAGCGAAAGACTAGTGAAAGCTGTCCGGCAGCACTCCGGCAGTAACAAGATATTTCAGTCTGATACATTCCGAATTTACTGCCCAATTCATGCCTCATTGCGAAATCACACGGCCTTGGTCGACGAAGGGACGGGGGTTCCATTTGCCACGTATGTGGCAATACTGTTTGAGGGTCTTGAATGTTGAAATACAAGAAGCCGGCTCGGGGCAACGCAACCCGGCCGTCGCGCGCGGCGCTGGCTGTCGTCGCCGCAACTTTCCTGGTTGGTGGAAGCATCACCGAAGCGTCGGCTAAATCCCGGCACCACCATCATCGCCATCACCATCACCAGGCCCGTGCCGCAACCGACGCGGCGTCGCGCGATGCCAATGCGGCGTTTGCGCCCGGCACCGGCGGGCGGAGCTTTTCGGGCATGGCGTCCTTTTATGGCAACGAGTCCGGCAGCCGCACCGCGTCCGGTCAGCGCTTCAACCAGAACGCTATGACCGCGGCCCACCGCAGCCTGCCGTTCGGCACCAAGCTGCGCGTGACCCATGGCGGCCGCAGCGTGGTCGTCACCATCAACGACCGCGGCCCGTTCATCCGTGGCCGCGTGCTTGATCTCTCCACGGGCGCCGCCCGTGCCATCGGCCTGACTGGTGCCGGCGTCGGCCGTGTCACCGCCGAGGTCGTCTCCTAAAGGCGCCCTTCAGGCGCCGTTTCCGACCAGTTTCGGTAAGCGTTGCGTAGAGTACGGCCGCGGAACTTTCCGCGCACCGATGAGAGCCTGCCGTCAGAAATGACGGCAGGCTTTTTCATGAGTTCGCCGCCGTCATTCCGGGGCACGCGTAGCGTGAGCCCGGAATCCATCGCGCCACCTGCGCGCGCGGTCCGATGGATTCTCTGATGTGCAATTGCACATCATAGCTCGCGACTTCGTCGCGCCCCGGAATGACGGCGAGAGGGCTACAAAAAGCTCTGCGGATCGACGTCGACCTCGAGCTTGAGGTTGCCCGTGGTCTTCGGCCCGGCCGCCAGCCATTCGCGCAAGTACTGCGACAGATCGACCGAACGCAGCGACTTCACCAGCAGGCGGAAGCGGTAGCGGCCCTTGATGACCGCAAGCGGCGCCTCCGCCGGGCCGAGCACCTGGATGCGCTCGTCGAGCGGCGCGACCGAGGCCAGCTTGCGCCCAAAGCCCTCCGCCGTGGGCCGATCGCCCGCCGAGATGATCAGGCTCGCCAATCGCCCGAACGGCGGATAGCCGGTGCGCTCGCGCGATTCGATCTCGCTGGCGTAGAACGCCTCGCGGTCGCTCGCGACCAGCGCCTTGATCACGGGATGCTCGGGCTGATGGGTCTGCAGATACCCGACGCCGCGGCCCTGCTCGCGGCCGGCGCGCCCGATCACCTGGTTGAGGAGCTGGAACGTGCGCTCGGCCGCACGCGGATCGCCATTGCCGAGGCCGAGATCGGCATCGACCACGCCGACCAGATTGAGGCGCGGGAAGTTGTGGCCTTTCGCCACAAGCTGCGTGCCGATGATGATGTCGACCCGGCCTTCGGCGATCTCGTTCAGTTCGCTGCGCATCGTCTCGATCGAGGTGATGAGGTCGCTGGAGAGCACCATGGTGCGCGCGCCGGGAAACAGCGCCGCAGCCTCTTCCTGCAGCCGCTCCACGCCCGGGCCGACCGCCACCAGCGATTCCTCCGCCGCGCAATGCGGGCAGATGTTCGGGCGCGGCATCGAGAAACCGCAATGGTGGCAGACCAGGCGCTGGCGGAAGCGGTGATCGACCAGCCAGGCATCGCAGATGGTGCAGGCAAAGCGGTGTCCGCAGGCGCGGCACAGCGTCAGCGGCGCATAGCCGCGGCGATTGAGAAACAAAAGCGCCTGCTCGCGCCGTTCCACCGCATAGCGGATCTGCTCGGCGAGCCGCGGCGAGATGAAGCGGCCACGCGAGGGCGGCTCGCGCCGCAAATCGATGGCCTCGATCTGCGGCATGTGCTGGCCGCCGAAGCGCGAAGGCAGCGCAATGCGCTGATAACGCCCCTTGCGCGCATTGACCTCGCTTTCGATTGATGGCGTGGCGGAGGCGAGCACGATCGGGATCTTGGCGATATGCGCGCGCACCACGGCCATGTCGCGGGCATGGTAATGCGCGCCATCGTCCTGCTTATAGGCCTGGTCGTGCTCTTCATCGACGATGATGAGCCCGAGATCGGCATAGGGCAGGAACAACGCCGAGCGCGCGCCGACCACCACCGGCGCCTCGCCGCCCGAGATCGCCGCCCAATTGCGGGCGCGGGTGCGCGGCGAGAGCTCGGAATGCCATTCCAGCGGACGCACGCCAAAGCGCTGCGCGAAGCGATCGAGGAACTGGCCAGTCAGCGCGATCTCCGGCATCAGGATCAACGACTGCCTGTTACGGCGGATATTTTCGGCGATCGCCTCGAAATAGACCTCGGTCTTGCCCGATCCTGTGACGCCATCGAGCAGGGCCACATGAAAACTGCCGCTCGCCGCCAGCGTCCGCATCGCATCGGCGGCGGCGCGTTGCTGGTGCGAGAATTCGGGCTTGGCGTAATCCGGATCGGGCATGGGCGGCGCTGGTGGCGGCGGCATCGGCTCGACCGTCAGCGTGCCCTCATCGACGAGGCCGTCGATCACGCCACTGCTCACGCCGGCTTCCCTCGCCGCTTCCGACTTGCCATGCAAGAGGCGGTCGGAGAGCAATTCGATCACCCGATGCCGCGCCGGCGTCATTCGTCGCGGCGGCTCGCCAACCAGCCGTACGCCCAGGCGCATCCGCTCAGGGCCGAGATTTTCGCCCATCCGCAGCGTCATCCGCAGCACCATGCCGCGGGCGGACAGCGTGTAATTGGCCACCCAATCGACGAGCGCGCGCAGCTCCGGTTTCAGCGGCGGCACGTCGAGCTTCTCGCTGACATCCTTCAGCCGGTTGTGCAGCCGCGGATCGGGCTTGGCGTTTTCCGCCCAGACCACCGCCATCACCTCGCGCGCACCGAGCGGTACCGCGACGACATCGCCGGCCTTCAGATCCATGCCGCGCGGCACGCGGTAGGAATAGGTCTGGTCGAGCGCGACCGGGACCAGTACATCGACCATGGAGGTCGGCGTGAGCGAGGAAGCGTGGCTGCGCGCGGTGTCCATTCAGGAGATCGTAAGTTCCGATTGCAGGTGAGGGTAGAGCCGCTGGCGCAAGTTAGCGAACGGTAAACGAAAGCGATGCGATATAATGGCTTAAACCATCGCCTCCAAGATCGCCTCCAAGATCGCCTCCAAGACAGGTCCGTCAAGACAGGTCCATAAGACAGGTCCATGGCCAAAGCGCTTCCCGCCGTTCCCGTGATCGAACTCGACTGCGCCGACGAAACCGTCACGCAGGAGATGGCGCACTGGCTATCGCATCTGCGTGCCGAACGGCGATTGTCGCCGAAAACGCTGGAGGCCTATGCCCGCGACGTCCGCCAATGCCTCGCCTTTCTTGCCCAGCACTGGGGCACGCGGGTAACGCTGCAAGGTTTTGCGGCCCTCGAGGCCACGGATATCAGGGCATTCATGGCGATGCGCCGCGCCGACGATGTCGCCGGACGCTCGCTGATGCGGGCCCTGGCTGGCCTGCGCTCGTTCGGCCGATTCCTCGAGCGCGAAGGCAAGGGCAAGGTCGGCGCCCTCTCCGCGATCCGCGCGCCCAAGGTTGCAAAGAGCCTGCCGAAGCCGATCCACGTGGCGGCGGCAAAACGCTTCGCCGATGCCGACGAGCGCGCCGGCGAGGAACGCGAGACCTGGATCCTGGTACGTGATGCGGCGGTGATGGCACTGCTCTATGGCTCGGGCCTGCGCATCTCCGAGGCGCTCGGCTTGAAACGTCGCGACGTGCCGAAACCCGGCGAAGGCGACGTACTGGTCGTGACCGGCAAAGGCAACAAGACCCGCATGGTGCCGGTGCTGCAAAAGGTGTTGCAGCTCATTGCCGACTACGCGGCGACCTGCCCGCATCCGCTGCCGCCCACCGGCCCGATGTTCGTCGGCGCCCGCGGCGGCCCGTTGAGCCCGCGCATCATCCAGCTCGCCATGGAGCGGCTGCGCGGCGCGCTCGGCCTGCCCGACAGCGCCACCCCGCACGCGCTGCGGCATTCGTTCGCGACCCACCTGCTCAGCCGCGGCGGCGATTTGCGCGCGATCCAGGAATTGCTCGGCCACGCTTCGCTCTCGACCACGCAAATCTATACCGGCATCGATTCGGAACGACTGCTCGAGGTCTATCGCTCCGCGCATCCGCGGGGCTGACTTCGCTCACGTATTGACGCGTTTTTCCTCGTGTGAGGGGCGATGCCGGGTTCATCCTGACACGCTCGCGTCACATCCGCTTGGCACTTGCGTAAGCGATGTCGTTTCGGCAATCGTGACGGCGGGTCATATCGGAGAGGGGAATCATGAGCGCACATGAGAGTATGGAGCATGCGGAGCACGCCGAGCATGCATCCGGCGAGAACAAGAAGATCGCGCTGTTGATTGCCGTGATCGCGCTGTTCCTGGCGCTCTCGGAGACGCTGGGCAAGGGGGCGCAGACCGAATCGATCAGCAAGAACGTCGAGGCGTCGAACCTGTGGGCGTTTTTCCAGGCCAAGAGCATCCGCCGCACCGCGGTGCAGACGGCCGCCGAGCAGGGCAAGCTGACCCTTGCCACCACCACAGACGATGCCATCAGGGCGACGATTCAAAAGCAGCTCGATGACTGGCAGAAAACGGCGGCGCGCTATCGCTCCGAACCCGAGACCGGCGAAGGCACCGAGCAGCTCGCCGAACGCGCCAAACATGCCGAGCACCAGCGCGACGAGGCGACGGCAAAATACCACCACTTCGAGATCGCCTCCGCCGCCTTCCAGATCGCGATCGTGCTGGCATCGGCGACCATCATCACAGGCATCATCGCGCTGGCCTGGATTTCAGGCCTGCTGACGCTCGCCGGCATCGTCATCACCGCGCTGGGCCTGTACTCGCCGCATCTGCTGCATCTGCATTGAGTCACTAACTGCCGCGCCGACTTTACCTCTCCCGAAGGGAGAGGTCGCGCCGCAGGCGCGGGTGAGGGGTTACGGTCCCTCGATGGAGCAAATCCCCTCACCCGAATTGCTGCGCAATTCGACCTCTCCCTAAGGGAGAGGTGAAACCGAGCCCGTAGCTGGACGGTTTGCCGCGACGAGCCGTCACCGCGCTTGCTGTACGCTCCTGCGGAAGCGGGCGATCAGCCGGATCGTTCGCGCCGACCAGCCGTTGCCGTCGCCGCGCAGGGTCTCCACGATGCGCAGCTTGATCGGATCGATCAGCGCGACGGCTTGCGCGCGCATCCTCAGCACGAAATCATAGAGCGCCTCGAACCAGCGCATCTCCAGAAGCTTCGGGCGGGTCACGTCGAAGATGAAAGCGGTGACGCCGACGCCGAGAAACTTCGCGAACAGGAGGGTGCCGATCGCGCTCAGCCAATGTTCGTGGGCGAGCAGCCAAAGGCCGACCAGCTTGAGCGGAAACAACGGGATCACCGGCACGATGAACACGATCAGCGTCATTGCCGGCGACAACGAATCGACCCGATCGGCAAGCCACTGCTTGAACGCGCGCAGCGGGATCAGCGCCACCACGCGCGCCACGATCGGCTCGAGGTGATCCCAAAGCCACGCCTCGATCAGGAAGATGATCGCAAGCAGGACCCAGAAAGGCTGAAGCAGGCGGCGCAGCATCTGTTGTCTCGACCCCGGCCAGATTTTACCTTCGAGTATAATCCTTTACGGACCCTGCTCAGGCCGGGCGTCGATCACATATGGATGGCCCGCTTGCCGACCGCAAGCGCAGCTTCCTTGATCGCCTCGGAGCGGGTCGGATGGGCGTGGCAGGTGCGCGCCAGATCCTCGGCGGAGCCGCCGAATTCCATGAGAACCGCGGCTTCATGGATCATTTCGCCGGCTTCGCGGCCGATGATGTGCACGCCAAGCACCCGATCGGTCTTCGCATCTGCGAGAATCTTGACGAATCCTTCCGTGGTCTGGTTGACCTTGGAGCGGCCGTTGGCGGTGAACGGAAATTTCCCGACGGTATAGGCAATGCCGGCCTGCTTAAGCTCTTCCTCGGTCTTGCCGACGGAAGAAACTTCCGGCGTGGTATACACGACTCCTGGGATAACATCGTAGTTCACATGGCCGGCCTGGCCTGCGATGATCTCGGCAACCGCCACGCCTTCATCTTCGGCCTTGTGCGCCAGCATCGGCCCGGCAACGACGTCCCCGATCGCATAGATGCCTTTCACGGTGGTCGCGAAATGCGGGTCGATCTGCACCCGGCCGCGATTGTCGAGCGCGACGCCGGCTTCCTTCAGGCCGAGGCCATCGGTAAAGGGCACGCGGCCGATCGCAACCAGTACCACGTCGGCTTCGATCGTTTCCGAAGCCCCGCCCGCGGCGGGCTCGACCTTGGCCAATAGAGTCTTGCCCGAGGTATCCACGGCGGTCACCTTGGTGCCGAGCTTGAACGCAAAGCCCTGCTTTTCAAGGATGCGCTGGAACTGCTTGGCGATCTCGCCATCCATGCCGGGCAGGATGCGGTCGAGGAATTCGACCACCATGACCTCCGCGCCGAGGCGCTTCCACACCGAGCCGAGTTCGAGTCCGATCACGCCCGCACCGATGATCAAGAGCCTTTCCGGCACCTTCTCCAGCGACAGCGCGCCGGTTGACGACACGATGCGCTTTTCGTCGATCTCGATGCCCTTCAGCCGCGCGATATCGGAGCCGGTGGCAATGACGATGTTCTTGGTCTCGACCGTCTGCGTGCTGCCATTGGCGGAGACCTCGACCTTGCCCGCGCCAAGAATCTTGCCAGCGCCCTTCAGCACGTCGATCTTGTTCTTCTTCATCAGGAAGTCGACGCCCTTGACGTTACCGTCAATGCCCTGCTGCTTGAAGTTCATCATCGAGGGCAGATCGAGTTTCGGCGCCGATACGCTGACGCCCATCTTGGCGAAGGAATGCGCGGCTTCCTCGAACATCTCGGAGGCGTGCAACAGTGCCTTGGACGGCATGCAGCCAACGTTGAGACAGGTGCCGCCAAGCGTCGGGTTCTTCTCGACCACCGCGACCTTCATGCCAAGTTGCGCCGCGCGCACCGCGCAGACATATCCACCGGGCCCGGTGCCGATGACGACGAGATCATAAGAAGCCATTTCGAAGATCCTGCTGCTGAAGTCCGTGACAGGTATTAGCGGCCGCCTGAGACATCAAGGATGGCGCTTGTCACATATGAAGCCTCGTCCGACATTAGCCAGACGATGGCGTTGGCGATTTCCTCCGCGGTGCCGACGCGCTTCATCGGCACCATGTGAGCGAGGCGATGGGCACGATCGGGCTCACCGCCGGAGGCGTGGATTTCGGTATCGATCAGACCCGGGCGGATCCCGGCGACGCGGATGCCTTCGGCCGCGACTTCATGACCAAGGCCGATGGTGAAGGAGTCGATCGCGCCTTTCGAGGCGGCGTAGTCGACGTAAGTGTTGGGCGAGCCGAGCTTGGCCGCGACCGACGACAGGTTGACAATGACGCCGCCCTGTCCGCCATTGCGTGTCGACATTCGCTTCACCGCCTCGCGCGCGCACAGAATGCTGCCGGTGACGTTGACCGCCATCATGCGCTCGATGCGCTCGGCCGACATGTCCTCGACCCGGATCGACGGACCGACGATGCCGGCATTGTTGACGAGCGCGCCGAGCGCGCCGAATTCGTCGGCCGCCTTGAACAGCGCAAGAATGTCGGCCTCGCTGCCGACATCGCATTTCACCGCGATCGCCTTGCCGTTGCTGGCCTCGATTGCGGAGACGACTTCGTTGGCCGCCGCCTGGTTGCTGGCGTAGCCGACAACGACGCGAAAGCCTCGCGCCGCCGCGGCGATGGCGGTAGCGCGACCGATGCCGCGGCTGCCGCCGGTGATGACAACGACCTTGTCCGTCACATTCGCCCCTGAACGTTCATGCGACACCGGTCACGACGCCCGAGAAGTTCGGGCGCCGCACGAAAGCAAGCTCAGAGATCCAGCACCAGCCGCGCCGGGTCTTCCAAGCTTTCCTTGACGCGCACCAGGAAGGTCACGGCTTCCTTGCCGTCGATCACGCGGTGATCGTAGGACAGCGCCAGATACATCATCGGGCGGATCTCAATCTTGCCGCCGACCACGACGGGACGCTCCTGGATCTTGTGCATGCCGAGGATGCCGGACTGCGGCGCGTTCAGGATCGGCGTCGACATCAGCGAACCATAGATGCCGCCATTGGTGATGGTGAAAGTGCCGCCCTGCATCTCCTCGATCTTGAGCTGGCCATCGCGGGCCCTGCGGCCGTAATCGGCGATTCCCTTCTCGATCTCCGCGATCGACTTGGTGTCGCAATCCCGCACCACCGGCACGACCAGGCCCTTGTCGGTGCCGACGGCGATGCCGACGTGGTAGTAGTTCTTGTAGATCAGGTCGGTGCCATCGATCTCGGCGTTCGCCGCCGGAATCTCCTTCAAGGCCTGCACGCAGGCCTTGGTGAAGAAGCCCATGAAACCAAGCTTGACGCCATGCTTCTTCTCGAACGCGTCCTTGTACTGGGAGCGCAGCGCCATGACGTGGCTCATGTCGACCTCGTTGAAGGTCGTCAGCATCGCCGCCGTGTTCTGCACATCCTTCAGCCGCCGCGCGATGGTCTGGCGCAGCCGCGTCATCTTCACGCGCTCTTCGCGCGCGGCATCGTCCGCCGGCGACGGCGCCCGCACCTGCACCGAAGCCGCCGGCTGAAAGACCGGCGTCGGCGCGGAAGCCGCGCGCTCGATCGCCGCCAGCATGTCGCCCTTGGTCACACGGCCATCCTTGCCGGAGCCCGGCACGGTGGAGGCATCGATCCCGCTTTCAACCGAGAGCTTGCGCACCGACGGTGCCAGCGGCGTATCCGCAGGGAGTGCCTTCGGTGCTGACGGCGCGGGCGCTGCGGCAGCCGGGGGAGGCGGCGGCGGTGCAGCCGCGGGCTTGGCCGGCGCCGGCGCAGCGGCCGGCTTGGCGGCAGCGCCAGCGGCGCCATCAGTGATCTGGCCGAGCAGCGCGCCGACCGCGACGGTTTCGCCGTCCTTGGCGATGATTTCGCCCAGTGTGCCGGCGGAAGGCGCCGGCACCTCGATCGTAACCTTGTCGGTCTCGAGCTCAACCAAGGGTTCATCGACGGCAACGGCATCGCCGGCCTTCTTGAACCAGCGGCCGATGGTGGCCTCGGTCACGGATTCGCCTAGCGTCGGAACGCGAATTTCAGTCATGGTCTCGTTTCCTTAAAACAACCTGTGCGGTCATAAACTCTAGCTGTCATCCTCCGCGAAAGAGGAGGATCCAATAGCCCGCGGCGGCTGCAATCAAGCAGCGGCAGCGCGGGTTACTGAATGCCTCGCTTCCGCGGGGCATGACGGATCGAATGTCAGTTCAACGCCTCGTCCAGGAACGCCTTGAGCTGCGCGAGATGCTTCGACATCAAGCCCGTGGCGGTCGCCGCAGCGGCCGCGCGGCCGGCGTAGCGCGGACGCCTGTTCGGCGCATGGATCTGGTTCAGCACCCACTCGAGATAAGGCTCGATGAAGTGCCAGGCACCCATGTTGCGCGGCTCTTCCTGGCACCACACGATCTCGGCGCCCTTGAAGCGGCCAAGCTCCTGCACCAGCGCCTTCAACGGCACCGGATAGAGCTGCTCGATGCGCAGCAGATAGATGTCGTCGATGCCGCGCTTCTCGCGCTCTTCGTAGAGGTCGTAATAGACCTTGCCCGAGCACAGGATGACGCGGCGGATCTTGGCGTCCGGCTGCAGCTTGATCTTTTCATCCGGCAGCATCTGGGCGTCATCGTATAGGATGCGGTGGAAGGTCGTACCCTTGGCCAGCTCCTCGAGCCGCGAGACGGCGCGCTTGTGCCGCAGCAGCGACTTCGGCGTCATCATGATGAGCGGCTTGCGGATCTCGCGATGCAACTGCCGCCGCAGCACGTGGAAATGGTTGGCCGGCGTGGTCGGATAGACCACCTGCATGTTGTCCTCGGCGCACATCTGCAGGTAGCGCTCGAGACGGGCCGAAGAATGTTCCGGACCCTGCCCTTCGTAGCCATGCGGCAGCATGCAGACGAGGCCGGACATGCGCAGCCATTTGCGCTCACCCGACGAGATGAACTGGTCGAACACCACCTGGGCGCCGTTGGCGAAGTCGCCGAACTGCGCCTCCCAGATCGCCAGCGCATTCGGCTCGGCGAGCGAATAGCCGTATTCGAAGCCGAGCACCGCTTCTTCCGACAACAGCGAGTTGATGACCTCGTAGTGTCCCTGGTCACCGCCGAGATGGTTGAACGGCGTGTAGCGGCTCTCGTCCTCCTGGTCGATCAAGACCGAGTGGCGCTGCGAGAAGGTGCCGCGCTCGGAATCCTGGCCGGACAGGCGGACGTGATGGCCTTCCTCCAGCAGCGAGCAGAATGCCAGCGCCTCAGCGGTCGCCCAGTCGATGCCGACACCGCTGTCGATTGCCTTCGCACGGTTATCGAGGAAGCGCTGGATGGTGCGGTGGACGCGGAAGCCATCCGGCACCTTGGTGATCTTGCGGCCGATGTCCTTGAGCACGGCGGCATCGACGCCGGTGACACCCCGGCGCGCGTCCTCCTCCTGGTCCGCGATCTTGAAGCCGGCCCATTTGCCGTCGAGCCAGTCGGCCTTGTTCGGCTTATAGCTGGCGCCGGCCTCGAATTCAGCATCGAGCCGGGCGCGCCAGTCGGACTTGGCCTTCTCGACCTCGACCTCGGTGACGACACCCTCGGCGATCAGCCGCTTGGCATAGATATCCAGCGTGGACGGATGCGAGGCGATCTTCTTGTACATCACCGGCTGGGTGAAAGCCGGCTCGTCGCCCTCGTTGTGGCCATGCCTGCGGTAGCAGAACATGTCGATGACCACGGGCTTGTGGAACTTCTGGCGGAACTCGATCGCGACCTTGGCCGCGAACACCACCGCTTCCGGATCGTCGCCGTTCACATGGAAGATCGGCGCGTCGATCATCTTCGCCACGTCGGACGGATAGGGCGAGGAGCGCGAGTAGCGCGGATAGGTGGTGAAGCCGATCTGGTTGTTGACGATGAAGTGCAGCGAGCCGCCGGTGCGATACCCCTTGAGGTCGGACAGGCTGAAGCATTCCGCCACCACGCCCTGGCCGGCGAACGCCGCGTCGCCATGCATCAAGAGCGGCAGCACGGAAATACGCATGTCCGGCGGATCGCCATGCTGGTCCTGCTTGGCGCGCACTTTGCCGAGCACCACGGGGTCGACGATCTCGAGATGTGAGGGGTTCGCGGTCAATGACAGATGGATGCTGTTGCCATCGAACTCGCGATCCGAAGAAGCACCGAGGTGGTACTTCACGTCGCCGGAGCCTTCGACGGCGTCGGGATTGGCCGAACCGCCCTTGAATTCGTGGAACAGCGCGCGATGCGGCTTGCCCATCACCTGGGTCAGCACGTTGAGGCGGCCGCGATGCGGCATGCCGACCACGATCTCCTTCACACCGAGATTGCCGCCGCGCTTGATGATCTGCTCCAGCGCCGGAATCAGCGATTCGCCGCCATCGAGGCCGAAACGCTTGGTGCCGGTGAACTTGACGTCACAGAATTTCTCGAAGCCCTCGGTCTCGATCAGCTTGTTCAGGATCGCGCGGCGCCCCTCAGGGGTGAAGCTGATCTCCTTGTCCGGCCCCTCGATGCGCTCCTGAATCCACGCCTTCTGCGCGGCATTGGAGATGTGCATGAACTCGACGCCGAGCGTCTGGCAGTAGGTGCGCTCGCAGATCGCGACGATTTCGCGCAAGGTGCCGTATTCGAGCCCGAGCACGTGGTCGAGGAAGATCTTGCGGTCGAAATCGGCTTCCGTGAACCCGTAGGTGCGCGGATCGAGCTCTTCGCGGTCGCGCGGCGCCTCGATGCCGAGCGGGTCGAGCTTGGCGTGGAAGTGACCGCGCATGCGGTAGGCGCGGATCAGCATCAGCGCACGGACCGAATCGCGCGTCGCCTGGTTGACGTCGACTGGCGAGAGTTCGGCGCCCTTGGCCTGCGCCTTGGCGGCGATCTTGTTGCCGACGGCCTTCTCGACCTGCGCCCAATTGCCGTCCAGCGCCGAGGTCAGGTCGTCACGCGGCGTTACCGGCCAGTTGGGACGGCTCCAGGACGGCCCTTCGGCGTTCTTCTGGACGTCCGCCGGGGTGTCCTTCAGGCTCTTGAAGAAATCCTGCCAGTCGGTGTCGACCGACGCCGGGTCCTGCTCGTAGCGGGCGTAGAGATCGTCGATGTAGGTGGCGTTGGTGCCCTGCAAAAAGGAGGAAAGGGCAAAAGCGGCGTTCGCGTCCTGGCGAGACATGATAGCGTCCTGGTGATTTTCGGTTCGCGCGCAAGTGACGGCGCAAGCAGCCGGCCCGGAAGGCCGGCTGGCTGAGATTAGGATGGTTTACCCTATTTAATCCTAAACTTCGCGCCGAAAAGAACCAAGGACTGAATCAAGACTTCAATTTCTCGGCAAGGGTATGCCCGAGGCGTGCGGGTGACGGAGAAACGGTGATTCCGGCCGCTTCCATGGCCGCGGTCTTGGAACCGGCGTCGCCCTTGCCGCCGGAGATGATCGCACCGGCATGACCCATGCGGCGGCCGGGAGGGGCGGTAACGCCGGCGATGAAGCCGACCATCGGCTTCTTGCGGCCCCGCTTGGCCTGGTCCTTGATGAACTGGGCGGCATCCTCCTCGGCCGAGCCGCCAATCTCGCCGATCATGATGATCGACTTGGTAGCGTCGTCCTTCAGGAACATTTCCAGTACATCGATGAATTCGGTGCCCTTGACCGGGTCGCCGCCGATGCCGACAGCCGTGGTCTGGCCGAGCCCCTCCTGCGAGGTCTGGAACACGGCCTCGTAGGTCAACGTGCCCGAGCGCGAAACGATCCCGACGCTGCCGGGCCGGAAGATGTTGGCCGGCATGATCCCGATCTTGCACTCGCCAGCGGTCATGACGCCCGGGCAGTTCGGCCCGATCAGCCGCGACTTCGAGCCTGACAGCGAGCGCTTGACGCGCACCATGTCGAGCACCGGGATGCCCTCGGTGATGCAGACGATCAGCGGGATCTCCGCATCGATCGCCTCGCAGATCGCGTCCGCCGCACCCGGCGGCGGCACATAGATCACCGACGCATCGGCGCCGGTCTTCTCGCGCGCCTCGCGCACGGTGTCGAACACCGGCAGGCCGAGATGGGTCGAGCCGCCTTTGCCGGGCGACGTGCCGCCGACCATCTTGGTTCCGTAGGCGATCGCCGCTTCCGAATGGAAAGTGCCGTTCTTGCCGGTGAAACCCTGGCAGATGACCCTGGTGTTGTTGTCGATCAGGATGGACATGTCTTCAGATGCTTTCGCGAAACGCCGGTGACAGGTTTAGTTGTTTGAGCCGAATCAGGCTTAGTGGACACGCCGATACACGCCGGTGAGCACGTCTGCCCATCCTTCCGCGTCGGGCGAGAACTGGATCTTCATGGTGTAGCTGTTGTCGTCGACGACCTCGTAGAGGTGACGCGCGTTGCCGCGCAGCGAGCCCCGAACGAGCGTCAGCGTCTTGCCGACCCAGCTTCCGGACGCCGGCGACGGCGGATAGTAGCCGAGCGAATCGTGCCAGAACAATTTGTAGAGCCGGTCGTCGCGGTCATAGGTGAACAGGGCATGGGTAGCGAATATCTCCTGGCCGTCTCGCGTCTGGCGCGAGTCCTGGATCAGGTAGAAGCCGTTGAGATCGATGCGCGCCACCACATGCGAGGTGGCGGGACCGCCCGGGTTCCAGCGCGACGGGTAGACCACCTCCTCGCCGGCCCATTCACCCGCGAAGACTCCGAGCTTCTTGTGCTCCGGAAGCGGTGACGGTGCGGCGAGATGGTCCTGAGCCATTGCTAGCCTCCCTTGACGGCATTCACGATTTTCTGCGCGGCGTCATCGAGATTGTCAGCGGGCAGGACATTGAGACCGCTATTGTTGATGATCTTCTTGCCCTGCTCGACGTTGGTGCCTTCGAGCCGCACCACCAGCGGCACCTTCAGGCCGACCTGCTTGACCGCAGCCACGACACCCTCGGCGATCACATCGCACTTCATGATGCCGCCGAAGATGTTGACCAGGATGCCCTTCACATTGGGGTCCGCGGTGATGATCTTGAACGCCGCGGCCACCTTGTCGACACTAGCACCGCCGCCGACGTCGAGGAAGTTCGCGGGCTCCATGCCATAGAGCTTGATGATGTCCATGGTCGCCATGGCAAGCCCGGCGCCGTTGACCATGCAGCCGATGGTGCCGTCGAGCGCAACATAGTTGAGGTCGTATTTCGACGCCTCGATCTCCTTGGCATCCTCCTCGGTCTCGTCGCGCAGCGCCGCGACGTCGGGATGGCGGAACATGGCGTTATCGTCGAAGGACACCTTGGCGTCGAGCACGCGGAGCTGCCCCTGCTTGGTGACGACGAGCGGATTGATCTCCAGCATCGCCATGTCCTTGGCCGTGAACGCGGCATAAAGCTGGCTTACGAGCTTTTCCGCCTGCTTGGCCAGATCGCCGGAAAGGTTCAGCGCCTTCGCGACGGTGCGGCCGTGATGTGGCATGATGCCGGTGGCCGGATCGACCGAGAAGGTAATGATCTTCTCCGGGGTCGAGTGCGCGACGTCCTCGATGTTGACGCCGCCTTCGGTCGAAACCACGAACGAGACCTCGGAGGTCTCGCGGTTGACCAGGATCGAGAGATAGAACTCCTTGTCGATCTCGGAGCCTTCCTCGATGTAGAGGCGGTTGACCTGCTTGCCAGGCGCCCCGGTCTGCACCGTCACGAGCGTCGCGCCGAGCATCTGCTTGGCGAACGCAGCAACCTCGGCCACCGACTTGGCGATGCGGACGCCACCCTTGTCGCCGGCGGAGGCCTCCTTGAACTTGCCTTTGCCGCGGCCGCCGGCGTGGATCTGGCTCTTCACCACCCAGATCGGGCCGGGAAGCGTCTTGGCCGCCACCTCGGCATCCTCAGGCTTCAGCACGGGTACGCCGCGCGAGATCGGCACGCCGAAGTCGTGCAGCAATGCCTTGGCCTGATATTCGTGGATATTCATCGGGACGCTCCCCAAAACCCTCTACGGCGAAGTTCTACAGTTCACCTTGGTAGTTGGCATACCACATACCAAAAGAACTGCAACCCAGAAACGCTTTCGGCCCCCGATCGGGGCCGAAAACTGAACGAAATCAATGACCGAGCAGATCGGGCGCGATCTTCTTGCAGGCGTCGACCAGACCCTGCACCGCGCCAACCGACTTGTCGAACGCCTCGCGGTCCTTGCCGGCCAGCTCGATCTCGACCACGCGCTCGACGCCCTTGGAGCCGATCACCACGGGCACGCCGACATACATATCCTTCACGCCGTATTCCCCGTTGAGGTAGGCGGCGCAAGGCAGCACGCGCTTCTTGTCCTTCAGATAGCTCTCGGCCATCGCGATCGCGGATGCCGCCGGCGCATAGAAGGCCGACCCGGTCTTCAGGAGGTTGACGATCTCGGCGCCGCCATTGCGGGTGCGGTCGACGATCTCGTCGATGCGCGCCTGCGAGGTCCAGCCCATCTTGACCAGATCGGGCAGCGGGATGCCCGCGACCGTGGAGTAGCGCGTCAGCGGCACCATGGTGTCGCCATGACCGCCAAGCACGAAGGCGGTGACGTCCTCAACACTGACGTTGAACTCGTCGGCGAGGAAATAGCGGAAGCGCGCCGAATCGAGCACGCCGGCCATGCCGACAACTTTCTTGCTCGGCATCCCGGAGGCCTTCTGCAGCGCCCAGACCATGGCGTCGAGCGGGTTGGTGATGCAGATGACGAAGGCATCGGGGGCATACTTCTTGATGCCGGCGCCGACCTGCTCCATCACCTTCAAATTGATGCTCAAGAGGTCATCGCGGCTCATGCCAGGCTTGCGCGGCACGCCGGCGGTGACGATGCAGACTTTGGCGCCATCGAGCGCCTCGTAGGAATTGGCGCCGACCAACTTGGAATCGAAGCCGTCGACCGGCGAGGACTGCGCGATATCAAGCGCCTTGCCCTGCGGCACGCCCTCGGCGATGTCGAACAGCACGACGTCGCCAAGCTCTTTCAGGCCGATCATGTGAGCCAGCGTTCCGCCGATCTGGCCGGAGCCAATCAAAGCAATCTTGTCGCGCGCCATGGGAAATCTGTCCTTTGAGCACAAAGAGGAGGATGGATAGCAGATCGGATCGCTGGTTATCCCTTTCGAATGATCCATTCAAGTCGCGGCCATGCCCAATTGTCGGGCCGGCCGCGCATTCGCATCAGAGGCATACCAGCGTGCCCCCCGTCATTCCGGGGCATCGCGCAGCGATGAACCCGGAATCTCGCGCGGCCATCTCAAGATTCCGGGTTCGCGCTAACGCGCGCCCCGGAATGACGAGTGAGGCGCTACGTCTCCACCAGTCCCGTGCTCGCGCCGCTGGCCGTGGAATCCTTTCGCTTCCCGTGCGGAAGCGCCAGATAGGAGGCCGAGCTCATTTCGATCAGGCGCGAGGACGTGCGCTTGAATTCGTTGGCCTCGACACCTTCGGTCGCGAGGTAAAGCGACACCGGGTTGGCTTGGGCAGAGGCCATCAGTTTCACGGCATTGTCATAGAGCGTATCAATCAGCGAGATGAAGCGCTTGGCAGCGTTCCGATCGGCCAGATCCATCACCGGGATCCGATCGATCAGAATGGTGTGATAATCGTGCGCGAGTCTCAGATAGTCGGAGGCAGCCAATGGCCTCTCGCAAATCTCGGCAAAGCTAAAACGCGCCACGCCATGCGACGAGCAGGGCACCTGCAGGATGCGACCCTTGATCGGAATGTCGCGCGGTTTGCAGGGCGCATTGCCGGTCATCCTGGCCCAGGCCGTATTCAGCGCGGCCTCCGCCTCATCATCGGCCGGCACGAGCCACATCTTCCCGCCGGCAAGTTTTTCCAGACGGAAATCGGTGCGCGCATCGAGCCGCAGCACGTCCATATGCTCGGAGATCTGCGCGATGAAGGGCAGGAATAGCGCGCGGTTGAGGCCGCCTTTGTAGAGATCTTCCGGCGCGACGTTGGAGGTCGCGACCACGACGGTGCCGAGCTCGAACAGTTTGGCGAACAGCCGCCCCAGGATCATCGCATCCGCGATGTCGGTGACGTGGAATTCGTCGAAGCAGAGCAGCCAGGCCTCATCGAAGATCGCCTGCGCGGTGAGCGCGATCACGTCGGCATCGGCGATCTCGCCGCGCGCGATCTGCTGCCGGTAGCCGTAGATCCGCTCGTGCGCCTCGGCCATGAATTCGTGAAAATGGGCGCGGCGCTTGTGCTCGATCGGACACTGCTGGAAGAACAGGTCCATCAGCATGGTCTTGCCGCGGCCGACCTCGCCATGGACGTACAGCCCGTGCGGCGGCTCGTTCTTGTCGCCGCCGAACAGCCGGCCGAACAGGCCCTGCTTGCGCGAGGGCTTATAGCTTGCAAGGCGGTCCTCGAGCGAGCCGAAAGCGTCGGCGACGCGAGCCTGCTCCGGATCGGCTTCGATCGCCCCGGAGTCAACGAGAGCCTGATAATGCGCGCGGAAGGAACTCGGCGAGGTGGAGAGCATGCCCCTTTCCGCCCTATGGGACGAAAAATTGCAAGCCGTGAATGACGCCGGGGCTATGACAAATTCTAACGGCGGTCATGCCCCGGTGGTTGGCCCGGAGGAATCCCCACGTCGCCATCTACGCCCTGACCGGCGCTCACGCGCTCAGCGCGTATGAATCCTCGACCACATAGGGTCCTCCGCCGGTGGAGGCGCGCGAGGAGAACAGCACGAAGCGCGAAGCCAGGAAGGTGCGGCTCGGGAAGTAGCCGCGCACCGAGAGATAGTCGGCGACGTCCTGGCTCGAAGCGTCATGCAACCGCGCCAGCGTGACATGCGGCGTGAATTTGCGCCCTTCCGGATCGAGCCCGATCCGCTGCATCAACCGCTCAAGCTCGGCCTGCAGGTCGATCAACGGCTTGCTCGGCTCGACGGAGGCAACCACGGCGCGCGGCTTGCGTCCGCCAAAGCTCGACAGCCCCTGCAGCTTGACCTCGAACGGCTTGCGGTTGATCCGCAACAACATCGACGCGATCTCGTTGGCAGAGACGCCGTCGATATCGCCGATGAAGCGCAAGGTGACGTGATAATTTTCGGGATCGATCCAGCGTGCGCCGGGAAGGCCGCCACGCAAGCTGGAAAGGGTCTGGCCGATTTCGGCCGGGATTTCCAGTCCAGTGAACAGACGCGGCATCGCAAGATCCTCGATGCAGAGCGTGAGCTCGAAGAGCCCTCGCTGAGAATAGCCCGGCAGCGAATCACCGGTGATTATTTGTACCCGACTTATATGACTCTGCGAAGCAGGCGAGATTAACAGCTCGTAAACCTACGGAGAAACCGCAAGCCAGGCTTGTCCACTGCCTGTTTTTCAACTCCGCTGCCCGGAGATCGTGCCAACAAGTGCCTCTACGGTGGGCAGCATATTTTTTACGATGATGTCGATGCCATCAGCGGTCGGATGCATGCCGTCGGCCTGGTTGAGCTTGGCGTCGGCCGCGACACCTTCAAGAAAGAACGGGTAAAGCGGCACGCCGAAGGATTTCGAAAGCTCCGGATAGATCGCATTGAAGCGCGCCGCATAGTCGCCTCCGTAGTTGGGCGGCGCAAGCATGCCACAGATGAGCACCGCTATGCCGCGCGCCTTCAGCCGCGACAGGATGTCGGACAGAGCGGCACGGGTCACCGCGGGATCGGTGCCGCGCAGCGCGTCGTTGGCTCCGAGTTCGAGGATGACGGCGTCGGTTCCCTCGGGCACCGACCAATCGAGCCGCTCGCGGCCGCTGGAGGCGGTATCGCCGGACACCCCGGCATTGATCATATCGACCCTTATCCCCTTGGTCTCCAAAGCCTTTTGCAGTTTAGCGGGGAACGCGGCATTGGCCGGAAGACCAAGCCCGGCGCTCAAGGAATCGCCCAATACCACCATCTTGATCGGTTTGGCCGCCCCGGCCGATTGTCCCTGTGCCGTTGCCGTAGCCGCCGTCATCAAGGCCACAATCAACACAAGTATGTGCACGAGGGTCGCAATCCGACCCTCGACCCGCGCGGCGGAAGTGCCATATGACCGAGCCATGGACAGTCTCATAGAATCCTCTTCGCTCTCCGGCGTCGCGCCGGACTCCGTTTCCATTTCCAACGTCAACCTCTCGCTCGGCACCGGTGCGGCCCGGGTTCATATCCTGAAGGATATCAGCCTTCGTGTGGCATCGGGGGAAGCGATCGGACTGATCGGGCCGTCAGGCTCGGGCAAGTCGACGCTGTTGATGGTGATGGCGGGATTGGAACGTCCTGACAGCGGTGAGGTGGTAGTCAATGGCACGCCGTTCAATACGCTCGACGAGGACGCGCTGGCGCGTTTCCGAGGCCGCCAGGTCGGTATCGTCTTTCAGTCGTTCCACCTGATCCCCACCATGACGGCGCTGGAAAATGTCGCGGTGCCGCTCGAACTTGCCGGCAATCCCGACGCCGCCGAGCGCGCCGCCGTGGAACTGACATCGGTCGGCCTCGGCCACCGGCTGCACCACTATCCGACGCAACTCTCCGGCGGCGAGCAGCAGCGCGTGGCGCTCGCGCGTGCGCTGGCGCCCGATCCCGCGATCCTGGTCGCGGACGAGCCGACCGGCAATCTCGATGAGGCAACGGGCAAGCAGATCGTAGACCTCCTGTTCACCAAACATGCCGAGCGCGGCATGACGCTGGTGCTCGTCACCCATGACTCTTCGCTGGCGCAGCGCTGCGACCGCGTGGTGCGGCTTCGTTCGGGACGGATCGACGGACAGTCCGCAACATGAGCATTGCTGTCGAGGCTGCCACGACGAGCCGCGCACCGTCGCTTGCGCTCCGCTATGCGCTGCGCGAGTTGCGCGGCGGCCTGCGCGGCTTCTACGTCTTCATCGCCTGCATCGCGCTCGGCGTGATGGCCATCGCCGGCGTCGGCTCGGTGGCGGCGAGCTTGAGCGAAGGGCTTACACGCGAGGGCCGGACGCTGCTTGGCGGCGACGTCAGCTTTTCCCTGATGCAGCGCGAGGCCAAGCCGGCCGAGATCGCGTTCCTGCGCACACATGGCGACGTCTCAGTCGGGGCAACGCTGCGCGCGATGGCGCGCAATCCGGCGGGCACTCTGGCGCTGGTCGAGCTGAAGGCCGTCGACGGGTCTTATCCGCTGCTCGGCGAACTGACGCTCAATCCGAAGATGCGGGTCTCCGACCTCTTCGCCGAACGCAACGGCGTGTTCGGCGCCGGCGTCGATTCGACCTTGCTGGCGCGGCTTGATCTGAAGCTCGGTGACGACGTCAGCATCGGCGGCGCGACGTTCCAGATCCGCAGCGTGGTCGAGGCCGAGCCGGACAAGCTCGTCGGCGGCGTTGGCCTGGGCCCCCGCTTCCTTGTCAGCGAGGCGGGCCTGCGCGCAACCGGGTTGCTGCAGCCCGGCAGCCTGGTGCGCTGGGTCTACCGCGTGAAGCTGCCGGCCAACGCCAATGACGACCGCGCGACCACCACGTTCATCGATGGCGCGCGCAATGCGCTGCCCGAAGCCGGCTGGGAGATCCGCAGCCGCGACAACGCCTCGCCGCAACTCGAACGCAATATCAATCGCTTCACTCAGTTCCTGACCCTGGTCGGCCTCGCCGCGCTCCTGGTCGGCGGCGTCGGCGTCGCCAACGCCGTCAAGAGCCACATTGACCGTCGGCGCGACGTCATCGCCTCCTTCAAGGCGCTCGGCGCCACCGGCCGCGACGTCTTCACGATCTATCTGACCCAGGTGATCGTGCTCGCCACCATCGGCTCGGTGATCGGGCTGGCGCTCGGCGCGGCCCTGCCCTTCGTCATCGTCGGCGTGTTCGGGAAGCTGCTGCCGCTGCCGGTGATCCCGGCGCTGCATCCCGATGAACTCGCATTGTCGTTCGTCTACGGTCTCCTGACCGCGCTCGCGTTCGGGCTGTGGCCGCTCGGCCGGGTGCACGACGTGCCGGTCGCGGCGCTGTTCCGCGATACGGTCGCCAGCGAATGGCACCGGCCGCGCTGGAGCTATCTGGCGCTGATGGGCGCGGTGATCGCGCTATTGATCGCGGTTGCGGTCGGACTTTCCTACGACAAGCGCATCGCCGCCGTGTTCGTCGCCTCCTCTATCGCAGTCTTCGTGCTGCTCCGTTTGATCGCCGCCGGGTTGATGGCGCTGGCGCGCCGGCTGCCGCGTAGCCGCGTCACCATGGTGCGGCTGGCGGTCGCCAACATCCACCGGCCAGGCGCGTTGACGCCATCGGTGGTGCTTTCGCTCGGCCTCGGGCTCGCCGTGCTCGTGACCATCACCCAGATCGACGGCAATCTGCGCCGGCAATTCCTCGCCGCCCTGCCCGACCGCGCCCCCTCGTTCTTTTTCATTGATATTCCCTCCACCGAGGCCGACCGGTTCAGCGCTTTTCTGAAGCAAACCACGCCGGACGGAACGGTCGAGGACGTGCCGATGCTGCGCGGGCGCATCGTTGCCGCCCGCGGCGTCAAGGCGGACGAGTTGAAACCATCGGTCGACGCCGAATGGGTGCTGCAGAGCGACCGCGGCCTCACCTACACCGGGGAGGTTCCCAAAGGCTCGAAGGTCGTCGAGGGCGAATGGTGGGGCGCCGACTATCACGGCCCGCCGCTGGTCTCGATGGAGAAGAAGATCGCCGACGGGCTGAGGCTCAAGATCGGCGACGAGATCGTCGTCAACGTGCTCGGCCGCGACATTTCGGCGAAGATCGCCAATCTCCGCAACATCGACTGGCAGGGGCTCGGCATCAATTTCGTGCTGGTGTTTTCGCCCAACGCCTTCAAGGGCGCCCCGCACAGCCATGTGGCGACCCTGACGGAGGCGCATCCGTCCCCTTCCGACGACGCCCGCATCATCAAGCAGGTCGCCGACGCTTTCCCGATGGTGACGAGCGTCCGGGTCCGCGAGGCGCTGGAGACCATCGGCAGCGTCGTCACCAATCTCGTGCTGGCGATCCGCGGCGCCAGCGCGGTGACGCTGATCTCGGCTATCCTGGTGCTGGGCGGCGCGCTCGCCGCCGGCCACCGCCACCGCGTCTATGACGCGGTGATCCTGAAGACGCTCGGCGCCACCCGCGCCCGCCTGCTGGGCGCCTATGCGCTCGAATATCTGATGATTGGCTTCGCCACCGCGCTGTTCGGCGTGTTCGCCGGCTCGATCGCCGCCTGGCTGATCGTCACCCGGCTGATGACGCTGAGTTTCGTCTGGGAGGCCGGCAGCGCCGCGGCGGTGGTGGTCGCGGCGCTGATCGTCACCGTCGGGCTCGGGCTGGCCGGCACGCTGCTCGCCCTGAACCAGAAGCCCGCGGCCGTGTTGCGGAATTTGTGACAATTTGAAGCGGGGAACGAGCTCGGTTAATACCGGTTTTGCCTTGAAATAAAGGCCAGAGCGACATTCAGCCGCGCGTGGAAGCTTGCGGCGGTTGTGTTAGTTTCCCACATACGCCTTGGGTCGGATGGGCGGTTTGATGACACGGATTTTAATGTCCGCAGGCCGCGCTATCTGAGATAGATTATACTCGGTCCCGCAAATCCCTTGCGACCGGAACAACCACGGGAATTCGACCATGTCGGACCTAGACCGTAACTATGCCTCTCCCTTCGGCCGGGCCGCCGGTCGCATTGACACTGCGACGGTCGACGCCGGTCTGCGCGCCTACATGCTGCGCATCTACAACTACATGTCGATCGGCCTCGCGATCACGGGCCTGGCCGCGCTCGGCGTCTATATGGCGGCGGTGACGGCGGATCCGTCCGCAGCCGTCGCAAAGTTCGGCAACGCCTATCTGACGCAGTTCGGCTATGCGATGTTCGTCAGCCCGCTGAAGTGGCTGTTCATCCTCGCACCGCTGGTGATGGTGTTCGTGATCTCGGCCGGCATTAACCGGCTGCAGCCCGCGACTGCTCAGCTCCTGTTCTGGGTGTTCTCGGCGCTGATGGGCCTCTCGCTGTCGTCGATCTTCCTGGTGTATACGCACACCTCGATCGTGCGGGTGTTCTTCATCACCGCGGCGACCTTTGGTGCGCTCAGCCTCTACGGCTACACCACCAAGCGTGACATGAGCGGCATGGGCTCGTTCCTGTTCATGGGCCTGATCGGCATCATCATCGCCAGCCTGGTCAACCTGTTCCTGGCGAGCTCGGCGCTGCAGTTCATCGTTTCGGTGGTCGGCGTGCTGGTGTTCGCGGGCCTCACCGCTTGGGATACCCAACGGCTGAAGAACGACTACATCTACGGCTACGCCTCGCAGGGTGGCGCGATTGCCGAGCGTGCGGCGATTACCGGCGCACTCTCGCTCTACCTGAACTTCATCAACCTGTTCACGCTGCTCCTGCAGCTCCTCGGACAGCGCGACTAAGCGCCTCCGGCAGTACCAACGATCGAAGCCCCGGCCTCACCGCCGGGGCTTTTCGTTTGCGCACTCAGTCCCCTACCCGGGCTCGTTCCCGAGCATCCACCATTGACGAGAAAGGCGTGGATGGCCGGGTCAAGCCCGGCCATGACAGATAAGGAGAGCGTTGCTCCCGGGAAACCTGCTGCTATCTTGCCGCCATGTCCGCCGTCGAGATCAGGCCCGCCACCGAGGCCGACCTTCCCTCCGTCACTGCAATTTACGAGCACGCGGTGCGCTTCGGCACCGCGACGTTCGAGCTGGTCCCGCCGGACCTCGCGGAGATGACGCGCCGCTTCAGGGCGCTGACGGATGGCGGCTTTCCCTATTTCATCGCCGCCCTTGACGGAGGCGTGGTCGGTTATGCCTATGCCGGCGCCTACCGCCCGCGTCCGGCCTATCGCTTCACGGTGGAGAATTCGATTTATCTGGATCCCTCGATCCACCGCCGCGGCGTCGGCCTGCAACTGCTGCAGCGGCTGATCAGCGAATGCGAGGCGCGCGGCTACCGGCAGATGATCGCGGTGATCGGGGACTCCGCCAACGCCGGCTCAATTGGCGTTCACCTCAAGACCGGCTTCACGCTGATCGGAACCCATCCGAGCGTCGGCCTCAAATTCGGCCGCTGGCTCGACACGGTGATGATGCAGCGCGCGCTCGGCGACGGCGCGACCACGATACCGACCGAGGATCCGGGCCGGCGTTAATTCTCCGTCATTCCGGGGCCCGCGTAAGCGCGAACCCGGAATCCAGAGGTTGGTGAGAGCGCAATTGCCGCACGAGATTCCGGGTTCGCTTCGCGCCCCGGAATGATGGACGCGGCCTTAAACAACCGCCAGCTTGCGGTCGATCACGAGCAGCACGCGCTCCAGCTCATGGCCGCGGCGCAGGATCAGGCCGGTCGCCGAGATCACGCTGTACATGCCCTGCTTGCGGGCGAGCCGCGGGTCCTTTTCGATTCGATAGATCGGGACTTCGGAGGAGCGGCGGAACACCGAGAACACGGCGCGATCCTTCAGGAAGTCGATGGCGTAATCCCGCCACTCGCCGTCGGCGACCATGCGACCATAGAGATTGAGGATGCGATTGAGTTCGAGACGATTGAACGTCACGCGGTTCTGTAGCGGGGTGGCAGCGGCGGGCCGCGCCGCCGCGCGAAGCCCGCTTGGCTCGCTGTCCTCCGATATCGATATCATCAAGCGCCTCCTGTCATGCGGCTGACATGATTGCGCTAACCGGGCAGCGCCGCAAGGGTTCAGAGCCGCCGTGCGACGAATGGGAAGATTTTCCAGGAGTCACAGTATCGTTAGAAAGAATCTTATTGCTGCCCCACTTCCGCCCACCGCCCGCCCCGCTGCCCTGCGAAAAGGAAATCCTGCGTTGGCCCGGTTCTTTCGGTTCCGGATTCCTCAGCCCCCAGCCCCCCGGGGCCGTCGGGACCGGGCCTGTTCGCAGGGGAGTTAACTCCCTTTTGACTGGGCCAACGAGAGTTGGTCCTTTTCTTTTTTGGGGGTTCCTCACGACACGTCATTCCGGGCACGCGACAGCGTGAACCCGGAAACTGGAGGTTGATGGCGAGAGATTCCGGGTTCGCGCGATGCGCGCTCGGAATGACAGGATGTGGCGGGTTTGATTTAGACCTTACCGCAGCGGCGTCATAGCCGCGCCGAGCATGGGGCCCGGCTTGTCGCGATTGCCGTCCTGGACATAGACGACGGCGGCATCGACGCCTTCACGCGAGATGTTCTCGATCGGCACGGTCCAGCTTCCCGCGCTGCCATTCCAGTCGCCGACCTTCAACAGGTTACGCACCACGTTGTGGTAGGTGATCTCTTGCCCGCGATTCTCGCCGCGCCCGATCGAGATCGGCACCGCCTTGGAGATCGAGCAAATCCAGACTTCGCCATGCTTGACGCGCGGCCCATTGCTCGCCGCCACCGAGACATTGATCTGCTTGCCGGACAGCGACATCGTCACCGGCACCGACATCACGCCCTCGGTCGCGGTATCCTTGATCGCAGTCTCGATGCCGACGCGATCGCTGCCGATCACCTTCGCCGAGCCGTTAACGATGACTTGCGGCGTATAGACGTCGCGGTCGCCGCGCACATGCGAATAGGCTTTCTGGCGTGCGCTGAAGCGCGAATCAGCCAGCGTGTCCTTCCAGCCGAGATAATCCCAGTAGTCGATCGGCATGCTGAGCGCGATGACATTCGGGTCCTTGGCGAGTTCGCCGATGATCTTGTCGGCGGGCGGGCAGGACGAACAACCCTGTGAGGTGAAGAGCTCGACGACCGCACGCGGATCGGCGTGGGCGGGTCGGATGATCGCGATAATGGCGCAAACACTGAGCGCGCCGGACCAAAGCGAAAGACGATTATAGGCCATCATCGCTGTCATACTGAGAACCGATCGTGATGATTTCCATCCGTACTTGTACGGGGCATGAGAGACGACCCTGAAGAGCATGCCCCTGACGTGCGAAAGCGGCCTTTTTCATAGGCCGCCCGCATTTTCCTAGCCATTCACGTAGCAGTGAGGCACCGATCACAAATCCGCGTTAGGCCGCGAGCTTGCGCAACACGTAGTGCAGGATGCCGCCGTTGCGATAATAATCGAGCTCATCGAGCGTATCGATGCGGCAAAGCAGCGGGACATGCTGCACTTTGCCATCGCTGGAGGTGACGTCCGCCGTCAGCATCTGGCGGGGCTTCAAATCGCCCTGCAAGCCACGAATCGTGACCTTCTCGTCGCCCTTGATGCCGAGCGACTGCCATGACGTGCCCGGCTCGAAGGTGAGTGGCAGCACACCCATGCCGACCAGATTGGAGCGATGGATGCGCTCGAAGCTCTGGCAGATCACCGCGCGAACACCGAGCAGGCGGGTGCCCTTGGCCGCCCAGTCGCGCGATGAGCCGTTGCCGTACTCGGCGCCGGCGAACACCACCAGCGGCACGCCTTCCGCTTGGTACTTCATCGCGGCATCGTAGATCGACATCTGCTCGCCGTCGGGCCAGTGCTTGGTGTTTCCGCCTTCCGGAATATTGCCGTCGGCGCCCTTGAGCATGAAGTTCTTGATGCGGATGTTGGCAAAGGTGCCGCGCATCATGACCTCATGATTGCCGCGCCGCGTGCCGTACTGGTTGAAGTCGGCGGGGCGCACCTGATGCTCGCTCAGGAATTTGCCGGCGGGTGACGTCAGCTTGATCGAGCCGGCCGGCGAGATGTGGTCGGTCGTGATCTTGTCGCCGAACATGGCGAGGATCCGCGCCTCGACGATGTCGGTGATCGGCTCGGGCTCCTTCTTCATGCCCTCGAAATAGGGCGGGTTCTGCACATAGGTCGAGCTCATATTCCAGCGATAGGTCTCGCTCTCGACCGTCTTGATCTTGCGCCAGTTGGTATCGCCCTTGAACACGTCGGCGTATTTCTTCTTGAAGATCGACGCGGTGACGAACTTCTTCATGAAGGCGTTGATTTCCTTCGCGGTCGGCCAGATGTCCTTCAGGTAGACCGGCTTGCCGTCCTTGCCCTCGCCGATCGGCTCGACCGCGAGATCCTTGGTCACGGTGCCCGCCAGCGCGTGCGCTACGACCAGCGGCGGCGAGGCGAGATAGTTCGCCTGCACGTCAGGACTGACGCGGCCCTCGAAGTTGCGGTTGCCCGACAGCACGGCGGCGGCGACGATGCCGTTGTCGTTGATCGATTTCGAAATCTCTTCCGGCAGCGGGCCGGAATTGCCGATGCAGGTGGTGCAGCCGAAGCCGACCAGGTTGAAGCCGACCTTGTCGAGATCGGCCTGCAGGCCGGAATTGGCGAGATATTCCGCCACCACCTGGCTACCCGGGGCAAGCGAGGTCTTCACCCAAGGCTTCGCTTTCAGGCCCTTGGCAACCGCGTTGCGTGCCAAAAGGCCGGCGCCGATCAGAACGCTCGGATTGGAGGTGTTGGTGCAGGAGGTGATCGCCGCGATCACGACGTCGCCATGGCCGAGATCGAAGTTGCGGCCCTCGACCTGATAGCGCTTCTCCGCATCATCGGCCTTCTTGTATTCGCTGGCGAGCGCCGTTGCGAAGCCGGTCGCGACCGCAGGAAGGGCGACGCGGCCCTCTGGGCGCTTCGGCCCGGCCATCGACGGCACGACATCCTTGAGATCGAGAATCAGCTTTTCCGTGAACACCGGATCGGTCGATTTCGCCGTGCGGAACAGGCCCTGCGCCTTGGCATAGGCGGCGACCAGCGCGACACGGTCCGCCTTGCGGCCGGAGGTCTTGAGATAATCGATGGTCGCGGCGTCCACCGGGAAGAAGCCGCAGGTCGCGCCATATTCCGGCGCCATGTTGCCGATCGTCGCCTTGTCCGCGACCGAAAGATAATCGAGGCCAGGGCCGAAGAACTCGACGAACTTGCCGACGACGCCCTGCTTGCGCAGCATCTGCGTCACTGTCAGCACCAGGTCGGTCGCGGTGACACCTTCCTTGAGCTGTCCCTTGAGCTTGAAGCCGACCACTTCGGGCAGCAGCATCGACAAGGGCTGGCCGAGCATGCAGGCTTCCGCCTCGATGCCGCCGACGCCCCAGCCGAGCACGGCAAGGCCGTTAACCATCGTGGTGTGCGAATCAGTACCAACAAGCGAATCGGGATAGGCGACCTCGAAGGTGCCGGTCTTCTTGCCGACCGTCATCTTCTCCTTCTTGGTCCACACCGTCTGGGCCAGATATTCGAGATTGACCTGGTGGCAGATGCCGGTACCAGGCGGCACCACCGAGAAGTTCGAGAATGCCTTCTGGCCCCATTTCAGGAACTCGTAACGCTCCTGATTCTGCTTGTATTCCTCGACCACATTCTTGGCGAAGGCCTTGTTGTCGCCGAAGAAGTTGACGATCACGGAGTGGTCGATGACGAGGTCGACCGGCACCAGGGGGTTGATCTTCTCCGCATCGCCGCCGAGATTCTGCATCGCGTTGCGCATCGCCGCGAGATCGACCACAGCCGGAACACCCGTGAAATCCTGCATCAGCACGCGCGCGGGGCGGAAGGCGATTTCATGCTCGAGCTTGCGCTTCCTCAGCCATTTGCTGACTGCGACGATATCTTCCTTCTTGACGGTGCGGCCGTCCTCGTTGCGCAGAAGGTTTTCAAGCAGCACCTTCATCGAGTATGGCAGCTTCGAAATGCCCTTCAGACCGTTCTTCTCTGCCGTAGGCAGGCTGTAATAGACGTAGGTCTTGCCACCGACCTTCAGGGTCTTGCGGCATTTGAAGCTGTCGAGCGAGGTCATGCGAGGAAATCCCACTTATTCCGTTATACCCGGCAAGGGTATTTTTATACCGGCAGCGGCGAGGTCGGCTTCCGGCTTGCGGAGGCCGATGGTGTGCTGCATCAAGTTCCGGGGCTTATAGAATCTTTCTAGAAGCGCCGCCACACCGACGAGCGCGCCACAGCCTTGCGCCACCCAAAAATTCTCAACGGCTAGCGAAAGATTTCTTTGAGCATGATCCGAAAAAGTGGGGACCGGTTTTCCCCGCGACAAACGCGAAGCGTCTGCGCGGCGATCGTGCTTGAGCAGATCTAGAGGGCCGTGAAGGGCATGATGCGGCTCTCAGGACAAAACTTGCGATGCGTGCGGGGCGGCCGCGAAGTGTTTTCCGGATTAGGCTTTGCAGCATCATCGGGCGAAGCGCTTGCCATCACCGGCCCCAATGGCTCGGGCAAGACCTCGCTGTTGCGCGTGATCGCCGGCCTTTTAATGCCGTCGGACGGCTCGATCACGCTCGATGGCGGCGAGGCCGAACTGACGGTGGCCGAGCAGGCGCACTATCTCGGCCATCGCGACGCGCTGAAGCCGGGCTTAAGCGTGCTCGAAAATCTTTCCTTCTGGCGGGATTTTCTCGGCGGCGAATCGGATGACGCCGGCCGATGCCTCGCCTCCGTCGGTCTTGACCATGCGACCCATCTGCCCGCCGCCTACCTCTCCGCTGGCCAGCGCCGACGGCTTTCGATCGCGCGGCTGCTGGTCGCGCGGCGGCCGGTCTGGCTGCTGGACGAACCGACCTCCGCGCTCGACACCAAAGGCCAGGACCTCTTCGTGGGTTTGATGCGCGATCATCTCGCAGGCGGCGGCATCCTGATCGCCGCGACCCATACCCCGCTCGGCATCGACGTCAGGGAAATGCGCATGGGGGCCGCGTCATGACCGGGCTCTCGGCACTGATTCGGCGCGACATCCGGATTGCGCTGCGCGTCGGCGGCGGCGCGCTGATCGGCGTGTTGTTCTTCCTCACCGTCACCGTGCTGATGCCGTTCGCGGTCGGGCCGGACCTGGCGCTGCTGACGCGGCTGGGACCCGCGATCCTCTGGCTCGGCGCGCTGCTGGCGAGCCTTCTGACGCTCGACCGGCTGTTCATGGCCGACCACGAGGACGGCTCGCTGGATCTCATCGTGATGAGCCGGACGCCTCTGGAACTCGCCTGCGCGGCGAAGGCGCTGGCGCATTGGCTCGCCGCCGGCCTGCCGCTGATCGTGGCGACGCCCGTGCTCGGGCTGCTGCTCAATCTCGATGGCACCGCGACCTTGGCGGTGGCGCTGACGCTGCTGGCGGGAACCCCCGCGCTCACCTTCACCGGCATGATCGGGGCGGCGCTTGCCGTCACGTTGCACCGCGGCGGGCTGCTGCTGGCCGTGCTCGTGCTGCCGCTATCGATTCCGGTGCTGATTTTCGGCGTCGCGGCCTCGCAAGCCGCGATCACGGGCCCATTGTCGTTCGGAACCCCGTTCTCGATCCTGTGCGCGCTGTCGCTGGTGAGTTTCGTGGTCGGGCCTTTTGCCGCAGCCGCCAGCCTGCGGCATGGGCTGGATTGAGATCAATCAACTCTTCACGAGAGGTTTTGGGCCAATTGCTTGCGACGCCGGCCGCGACTATCAGAGAAAGCCATGAGCCTGATCGACCTTGCCAACCCCACGAAATTCCTCGCGCTGACCGCGCGCGTGCTGCCGTGGCTGGCGGGCGCGACCGCGATCCTGCTGCTGATCGGGCTCTACCAGTCCGCGATGGCGCCGGACGATTACCAGCAGGGCGCGACAGTCAAGATCATGTTCATCCACGTGCCGAACGCGTGGCTGTCGATGTTCGTCTGGGGCATCATGAGCATCGCCTCGCTCGGCACGCTGGTCTGGCGACATCCGCTCGCTGACGTCGCGGCAAAGGCTGCAGCCCCGATCGGCGCCGCCTTCACCTTCCTCGCCCTCGTCACCGGCTCGCTATGGGGCCGGCCGATGTGGGGGACCTATTGGGAATGGGACGCCCGGCTCACCTCGGTCCTGATCCTGTTTTTGATGTATCTCGGCCTGATCGCGCTGTGGCGCGCGGTGGAGGATCCCTCGCGCGCGGCGCGCGCCGCTGCGGTGCTGACGCTGGTCGGCGCGATCAACATCCCAATCATCAAGTTCTCGGTCGACTGGTGGAACACGCTGCACCAGCCGGCATCCGTGATCCGGATGGGCGGGCCGACGCTGGATAATGCCTTCCTGATTCCGCTCCTGGTGATGGCGGTCGCATTCTCGCTGCTGTTCATCACGCTGCACCTGGCGGCGATGCGGAACGAAATCCTGCGCCGCAGGGTGCGCAGCCTGCAGATGATGCAGGCCAATCAAAAGGCGGCATGATGGCAGCGCTCGGCCCCTACGCCTCCTTCATTGCGACATCCTACGGGCTGGTAGCAGCCGTGGTGGTGCTGCTGATCGTCTGGATCTTTCTCGACTACCGCCAGCAGACGGCGCGGCTGCGCGAACTCGAGGCCAGCGGCATTGTCAGGCGCTCCGGGCGCAGCGCGGCGGAGATCTAGAGCATGATCCGGAAAAGGGGAAATCGGTTTTCCGAAAAGATCTCATGAGCGAACCCATTGCCGAAACCGCGCCGCGGAGCCGGCGCTGGCTGGTGGCGCTGCCGCTGGTGGTCTTTGCCGCCCTCGCCGCGCTATTCCTGCTGCGGCTCTATGGCGGCGATCCCTCGAGGATTCCATCGGCACTGATCGGCCGGCCGGCGCCGCAAACCGCGCTGCCCGCGCTCGAAGGGTTGACCAGAGATGGCGCGCAGGTGCCCGGACTCGATCCCGCCGCCTTCAAGGGCAAGGTCAGCCTCGTCAATGTCTGGGCGTCCTGGTGCGTGCCGTGCCATGACGAAGCGCCGCTCTTGACCGAGCTCGCCAAGGACAACCGGCTGCAGCTCGTCGGCATCAACTACAAGGATGCGCCCGACAACGCCCGCCGCTTCCTCGGCCGCTACGGCAATCCGTTCAGCATCGTCGGCGTCGATGCCAACGGCCGCGCTTCGATCGAATGGGGCGTCTATGGCGTGCCCGAGACCTTCATCGTCGGACGCGAGGGCACCATCGTCTACAAGATGGTCGGACCGGTGACGCCGCAGAATTTCGACAGCGTGCTCAAAGTCGAGATCGAGAAGGCGCTGAAGGCCGGGACGTAGTTTTCTCCGTCATTCCGGGGCGTGCGTAGCACGAGCCCGGAATCCATTGGCCCGCGAGCGCAAATGGCAAAATGGATTCCGGGCTCACGCTACGCGTGCCCCGGAATGACGGGCGGAAAGACTACCCCTTGCTGACGTCCCCGGCCTCCGCCTCGCTCCGCTCCAGCGAGACCGGCTCGAGCTGGTAGCGCTTGATCAGCGGCATCTGGGTGACGGCAAACAGCATCGTCAGCGGCACCATGCCGAACACCTTGAAGGTGACCCAGAAATCGGTGGTCTGGGTGCGCCAGACGATCTCGTTCACCACGGCCATCGCCAGGAACCACAATGCCCAGCGGAAGGTGAGGATGCGCCAGCCGTGCGGGGTGAGGTTGAACATCTGGTCGAACATGATCGCGATGAAGGAGCGGCCGAACAGCAGGCCGCCGCCCAAAATCGCGGCGAACAGCGTGTAGACGATGGTAGGCTTCATCTTGATGAAGGTCTCATCGTGCAGGATCAGCGTCAGCGTGCCGAACACGACGACAACCACCGCCGTGACGATCGCCATCAAGGGCACATGCCGCGTCACGAGGTAAGCCGCGATGATCGCAATCACCACGGCCACCATGAATACGCCGGTGGCGATGAACAGGTTCGACTTGGCATTGACGAAGAAGAAGATGAGCAGCGGACCAAGCTCGGTTGCGAGCTTGAACAGAGGATGCGGTGCTTTCTTGTCCATTACTACTCGATCCCTGCGATCGCCCTGGCGAAATCACGCGCGGTGAAGGGGGCAAGATCATCGACGCCTTCGCCGACCCCGATGAAGTGCACCGGCAATTTGTGTTTCTCCGACAGCGCCACCAGAATGCCGCCCCGCGCGGTGCCGTCCAGTTTCGTCATCACGAGGCCGGTGACGCCAGCAGTACGGTGAAAGGCCTCGACCTGCGACAGCGCATTTTGTCCCACCGTGGCGTCGAGGACCAGCAGCACCGCATGCGGCGCCGTGGCATCGACCTTCCGGATCACGCGCACGACCTTTTCGAGCTCGTTCATCAATTCGGCTTTGTTCTGCAGCCGGCCGGCGGTATCGATCAGCAGCACGTCGAGCTTCTGCTCCCTGGCCGCGCTGAGCGCATTGAAGGCGAGGCTTGCGGAATCCGACCCCTGCGCGCCGGCGATGACGGGAGATTTCGTCCGTTCGCCCCAGATCTTGAGCTGCTCGATCGCGGCGGCCCGGAAGGTGTCACCGGCGGCCAGCATTACCTTGCGGCCTTCGGCGGAAAACTTCGCCGCGAGCTTGCCGATGGTCGTGGTCTTGCCGGAGCCGTTGACGCCGACCACGAGGACGACGAATGGTTTTTTCGCCGCATCGATCTCGAGCGGCTGGGCCACCGGCGCCAGCACCTTCTCGACCTCGGTTGCGACCACGGCCTTGACCTCGTCGGCGGAGATCTCCTTGTCATAGCGTCCGGCGCCGACGGCGTCCGCGATACGCACGGCGACATCGGTGCCGAGATCGGCGCGCAGCAGCACATCCTCGATATCATCGAGCATGGCGCGGTCGAGCTTGCGCTTGGTGACGAGGCCGGCAACGGCAGTGCCGATCGAACTCGAGGTCCGCTTCAGCCCGTTGGAGAGCCGCTTCCACCAGCTCAGTTTGGGTGCAGTGGTATCGTTCATGGCACGGGTGTGTTAGCCGTTTCGCCCCGCAAACGAAAGTCTCGACGCGTGAACGATGTTCCACAATTGACGCCGGCGGAAATCGAGGCCCGCGTGCTCCATCGCGATGGCCTGATGCTGGTGATCGACAAACCGGCCGGAATTCCGGTGCATCGTGGCCCAAAAGGCGGCGCCAACCTGGAAGCCTCGTTCGACGCGCTGCGTTTCGGCCTGCCGCGGCCGCCGGTGCTCGCCCATCGGCTGGACCGGGACACCTCGGGCTGCCTCGTCCTTGGGCGGCATCGCAAGGCGACCGCCTCGCTTGGCCTGTTGTTCAAGCACGGCAAGATATCAAAGACATATTGGGCCGTGGTCGAAGGCGGACCTGCCGAAGAGCAAGGCACGATCGATCTGCCGCTCGGCCGCAAGAACGCCGAACGCGGCTGGTGGCAGAAGCCGGACCCGGAAGGTCAAAAGGCCGTGACAAACTGGAAGGTGCTCGGCCGCGGCGACAGTCTTGCCTGGCTCGCGATGGAACCGGTCACCGGCCGCACCCATCAATTGCGCGTGCACGCTTCCGCCATGGGCTGGCCGATCTTTGGCGACAACATCTACGGCAACGGCCCGCGCTTCGGCGAGCCGCGCCTGCATCTGCACTCGCGCGAATTGGTGATCCCGATCTCGAAGAACAAGGACCCGGTGCGCGTGATCGCGCCGGCGCCCGAGCACATGCATGAGCGACTGCGGGCGTGCGGGTGGAATGGGGAGTAGCGAGTAGCCCCGAGCTCGTCATGGCCGGGCTTGTCCCGGCCATCCACGTCGTGCCGCTTGAGAAAAGCAAGACGTGGATGCCCGGGACAAGCCCGGGCATGACGGAGAACTAGATGGTCAGCCTCGCACCATCGTGGCCACTGATCGCAAGCGCCCGCACCGCGCCCGGCGTTTCGCCTCTGATCGCGACCGGCAAAAAGTGCTCCGTGCGGCCTTGCCTGTCACTCTCGATCAGGACCTGACGCGTCGCGCCGACTTCGGCGGCAAGCCGCTTGCGCAACGCCGCGTCGCCCACGGCGCGCAGTCGTCGCGCACGTTCCTTGATCTCTCCGCCTGCCACCTGCGGCATCCGTGCCGCCGGCGTGCCGGGGCGCTTGGAATACGGAAACACATGCAGGAAAGTAAGATCGCATTCCGCGACCAGATCCTGCGAGCGCGCAAACATCTCTTCCGTCTCGGTCGGGAAGCCTGCGATGATGTCGGCGCCCAACGCCATATCCGGCCGCAGCCGCCGTACCTGCGCGCAGAACTCGATCGCGTCCTGACGCGAGTGCCGCCGCTTCATCCGCTTCAGGATCAGATCGTCACCGGACTGCAGCGACAGATGCAGATGCGGCATCAGCCTGTTATCGTCAGCGATGACATCGAGCAGGTCGCGGTCAGCCTCGATGGAATCGATCGAGGAAATGCGCAGGCGCTGCAACTCCGGCACGTGCTTCAGGATCTGCCGCGTCAATGTGCCAAGCTTGGGCGTGCCCGGCAGGTCGGCGCCATAGCTCGTGAGGTCAACGCCCGTCAGTACGATCTCGACATGGCCGCGTTCGACCAGCGCACGCACCTGATCGACCACCGCGCCCATCGGTACCGAACGCGAATTGCCGCGGCCGAACGGGATGATGCAGAAGGTGCAGCGATGGTCGCAGCCGTTCTGCACCTGCACGAACACCCGCGGCAGGCCCTTCTGAAAACCTTCCAGCAGATGCGGCGCCATTTCCCTGACCGCCATGATATCGGCGACCGCGATCTTCTCGCTCGCCGCCACACCAAGGCCCGCATCGAACACCGCGCGTGCATCGTGCCAGGCTGCGCTTCGCGTCTTCTCATCATTGCCGATGACGCGATCGACTTCGGCCATGTCAGCGAACATCTGCGCTTGGGTCTGCGCCGCGCAGCCGGTGACGACGATGCGCGCTTCGGGGCGCTCGCGCTTCAACCGGCGGATCGATTGGCGCGCCTGCGCCACCGCCTCATTGGTAACCGCGCAGCTATTGATGACGATGGTGTCGGCAAGGCCGGCGTTGTCAGCCTCGTGCCGGATCAGCTCCGATTCGAACGCATTCAGGCGACAGCCGAAGGTGATGACGTCGACGGTCATCTCAGGTGACGCTGGCGCTGGCGAACAGCGCAGGATCGAAGCGGCCTTCATATTCGAAGGTTGCCGTCCCCGTCATCAGCACGTGGTCGTCGCGCTCGCGCCATTCGATATTGAGCTTGCCTCCGGGCAGCGTGATCTCGACGGTACGACTGGCGCGCTTCAGCCGCGCCGCCGCCACCGCGGTCGCGCAGGCGGCCGAGCCGCACGCCTTGGTCAGGCCCGCCCCGCGTTCCCAGGTCCGGATCGTGATGTGGTCGGCATCGACGATATGGGCGAGCGTGATGTTGGCGCGCTCCGGAAAGATCGGATGATTTTCCAGAAGCGGCCCGAAGCGGGAAAGGTCATAGGCGTTGACGTCTTCGACCCAGAAGATCGCGTGCGGATTGCCCATGCTGACGACCGAGGGCGAATGCAGGATCGGCGCATCGATCGGTCCGATCTGCAATTCGATATAACGGGTGTCGCGAAACTCCTCGGCCAGCGGAATGTCCTGCCAGCCGAATTTCGGCGTGCCCATGTCGACGGTGTAAAGATCGGGCGCCGGGCCCTGCCAGCAATTGAGCAGCCCCGCCCGGGTCTCGAAGGTGGCGGCGGTCTGCCCGGTCTTCTCGAACACCCGGCGCACCACGCAGCGCATGCCATTGCCGCAGGCGCCGGCTTCCGAGCCATCATTGTTGTAGATCTTGATAAAGGCTTCCGTCCCCTGCAGCCGCGGCGGCTGCAGCACCATGAGCTGGTCGTAAGGCACGCCGGCCGGGGCGGCCACCGCGCGGGCGTCCTCCGGCGCTACCTGAGCCTTCGAATCACGCATGTCGACCACGACGATCTCATTGCCGATACCGTTCATCTTGGCGAATGCGTGGTTGGCGAGCGCGCTCATGGAATTTCCCAATTTATGCCTGCCTTATATGGCGAATGAGGCCGAATTGGCCAGAGCATGGTCCGGACCCGGAAGGTGGCGCCCCGTGCAAAGCGGCGTCCGTTTCCGAAAAAGATCCCGCTCAGACAGAAAGATGCAGCGGAATGATGTCGCGAAACGACGCTATTCATTCCGCACCCGCGGCCGCCCATGGCACAAGTGTCATGGGACGAAAGCGGAACTTGCGTGTTAGGACTATCGCGCCTTGCGGACGTCAGCCGGGACAAAAAGGCGGCCGCTCGGGATGGGGATGGAGAATATCAAGATGATTCGATTCAATGGTTTCCGCGGCGCATTGGTCGCATTGGTCCCGATAATCGCTATTGCCTGGGGCAGCGTGGCGCTGGCGCAAGCGCCGGCTCCAGCCGCCTCGCCATCGCCGGCGCCTTCGGCCGCGCCGGTGCCGCCTGCGCCCGCCCCTACTCCCGCGCCGCCGCCGGCCGAGACCAAATCGCCGGCCGACGCCCCTTCAACCGCCCAGAGTCCGACGCCCCCGGCCTCCGCGCCGGTGCAGACGGCCGACCCCTTCGGCGAGGAGTTCACGCTGGAGCCGAAGAAGGTTGTCATGGTGAAGGGCTCCGCCAACTGGGACTCGGCGTTCGACTCCCTGACCGATTCGCTGAAGGCGCTGACGGCGCTGCTTGAGAAGCAGAACATCAAGCCGACGGGCAATGCGATGATCGTCTACACCTCGACCGACGACACCGGCTTCACCTTCATCGCGGAAATCCCTGTCGACCAGGAGGTGAAGAACCTCGGCAAAAACATGAGCATGGGCAACTCGCCTGACGGCAAAGCCTTGAAGTTCGTCCACCGCGGATCCTACGACAATATGGACAACACCTACGAGGCGATCACCAATCACCTCGACGACAAGAAACTCGAAGCAAAAGACACCTTTATCGAGGAATACACCACCGATCCGCTGAAGACGGCGGAAGACAAGCTGGTGATCAACGTCTACGTTCCCCTGAAGTGAACTGAAGTGAAGTGAAGCGAATGAAACAGCTCGTTGCCCTCGCGGCGCTGGCGCTGGCGGCATCGCCTGCCCTCGCGCAGACGGTCCCGCCTCCTGCGATTTCCGTCAACGGCGAAGCCACCATCTCGGCAGCGCCCGACCAGGCCGAGATCGACGCCGGCGTAACCTCGGAAGCCAAGACCGCGCGCGAGGCGTCCGACATCAACAACGCCGCAATGGGCAAGGTGCTGCTGGCGCTGAAAGGCGCTGGCATCGATGAGAAGGACTACCAGACCTCGCGATTGTCGCTGCAGCCGCAATATCCCACGACCCAAAGCCGGCCGGGGCCGGCAACGATTTCCGGCTATCGCGCCACCAATCGCGTGATCATCAAGGCGCGCGACGTCACCAAGATCGCGGGCCTGATCGATGTCCTGGTTGGCGCCGGCGCCAATGAGATCGGCGGTATCGGCTTCTTGGTCTCGCAGGCGTCAAAACTGCTCGATGACGCACGCGAAAAGGCCGTCGCCGACGCGCGTCGCAAGGCGGAAATCTACGCCAGGGCGGCCGGCGTCACGCTTGGCGATGCACTCAGCGTCACGGAAGGCGGACCGCCGACGCCCCTCTTCCGCGGCAAGATGGCCGCGCCAATGGCGGCATCAGCTCCCGTCGCGCCGGGCGAGGAGACGCTGTCGGTCTCAGTGAACGTGTCCTGGGCGATCAAGCCGAAGCAATGAGCAAGCCGAACAGATGAGGCTGTCGTCCCGCGCTCGGCCGGGACGACGTTAGATCTCGAACACCTGTCCCGGCTTCAGCACCGCGAATTTGTCCCGCGGCACTTCCGCCTGGTCCAGGGCCTCGCCGAGCGCGATCACCGGCGCATCGATGGCCTCATCGGTGAGCTGGAAGGTGCCATGGTGATGCGCCAGCGCCTGCGCGGCGCCGCAATCGGCCAGCGCCTTCACCGCATCTTCCGGATTCATGTGCTGGTCACGCATGAACCAGCGCGGCTCATAGGCGCCGATCGGCAGGATCGCGAGGCGCAGCGGGCCGTGCGCTTCGGCGACACGGCGAAAATGCCCGCCGTCGCCATAGCCGGAATCGCAGACGATGTAGAGTTTGCCGACCGGCGTCTCCAGCACGAAGCTCGCCCACAGCGCCTTGTTGCGGTCGAGTAGCCCACGCGCCGACCAGTGCCGCGTCGGCACCAGCGTCACCGCGAGGCCGTTGCCGAGCTCGACACGATCCTGCCAGTCGAACGCTTCGGCTTTGATCGCGCGATCCGCCTCGCGCATGGTGACGTCGTTGCCGAGCGGCGTGATCACGCGCGGCGAGAACTTCGCCGCCAGCTTCGACAGCGTCGCGATATCGAGATGATCGTAATGGCCGTGCGATACCAGCACGACATCGATCTCGGGCAGCGCCTCGAAGGCGATGCCGGGATCATTGCGTCGCTTCGGCCCCGCCCAGGAGAACGGCGAGGCGCGCATCGACCACACCGGGTCGACCAATATATTGAGACCGGCGGCCTGGATCAGCCAGCTCACATGGCCGACAAAGGACAGCCGCACCTTGTCGCCCTCGACCCGCGGCGGCGGCGTATCGGCGTGAGGACTTGGCACCCAGTCCGGCCAGGTCACGCGCTTCCGCTCGCCGTCGAACTGCCAGCGCAGCACCTCAGCCAGTTTCTTGGGCGGCGCGCCGTGAGGATCGAAGAAGCGCAAGCCATCGAAATGATCGGAGACGGGGCCGTCATAGGTCTTCATGCGGTCAATCCAAGCAGACGGCACGCCCACTACGGCGGCAGTACCGGCGAGCAGTCCAAAAATGCGGCGACGGGTGATGGGCACGGGCCTGTATCACGGGTAGTGACGTGGGAATTTATATGGCGGTGAGTACATAAATCGGAACCTATGACCGAAACATAAGTACTTTCATGTCTTTACGGGTTCAATTCGGATCACCTCACCCGACTTTTCCTTGACTTTTGGCCTCGGTGGGGGTTTAACGCCGCCACTTTCTCGGAAAGATCGTTCTTTTCGACCCGCCGACCGGCCCCTCGAGACCGGAGGTCAACGCCCGACAGCGCTGTGCGCCCTCGGGCGCGAAAGTGTTTGGAAGACCGTCTTTTTGCAGATCGTCTTGGCGTTCTGCGTCGGGACACCTAGGTGGTCATCACCCGCGAAGGCGGGTGATCCAGTAACCGGCCGCGTTCGTTTTGATGCAAGGTCCCGGCGTACTGGATACCCCGCCTTCGCGGGGTATGACGGACAAAGAGTCTAAGGCAGCGCCTGTAACAGGCAAAGGACAACGGCATTGTTCGACAATCTGTCGGAAAAGCTTGGTGGCATCCTTGATCGGCTGACAGGGCGCGGTGCGCTCACCGAAAAGGATGTCGACGCCGCGATGCGCGAAGTGCGCCGCGCGCTGCTCGAGGCCGACGTCGCGCTCGAGGTTGTCAGGAGTTTCATCGAGCGCGTGCGCGAGCAGGCGGTCGGCGCCACCGTCGTCAAGTCGGTCACGCCAGGCCAGATGGTGGTCAAGATCGTCCATGACGAGCTGGTCGCCACGCTCGGTTCCGACGGCCAGACCATCGACCTCAACACGGTGCCGCCGGTTCCGATCATGATGGTCGGCCTGCAGGGTTCCGGTAAAACGACCACCACCGCAAAGCTCGCCCGCCGCATGGTCCAGCGCGACAAGCGCAAGGTGCTGATGGCTTCGCTCGACGTCTATCGTCCGGCGGCGATGGAGCAATTGGCCGTGCTCGGCCGCGACCTCGACATCCCGACGCTGCCGATCGTCGCCGGCCAGAAGCCGCCGCAGATCGCGCGGCGTGCGATCGAGGCCGGCAAGCTCGGCGGCTATGACGTCGTGCTGCTCGACACCGCGGGCCGCACCACACTCGACGAAGAGATGATGCAAGAGGCGGCCGAGATCAAAGCCGCCACCAATCCGCATGAAGTGCTCCTGGTCGCGGACTCCCTGACCGGCCAGGACGCGGTCAACCTCGCGCGCTCGTTCGACCAGCGCGTCGGGCTGACTGGCATCGTGCTGACGCGCGTCGACGGTGATGGCCGCGGCGGCGCCGCGCTGTCGATGCGCGCGGTGACCGGCAAGCCGATCAAGCTGATCGGTACCGGCGAAAAGACCGATGCGCTGGAAGACTTCCATCCGAGCCGCATCGCCGGCCGCATCCTCGGCATGGGCGACGTGGTGTCGCTGGTCGAGCGTGCCGCCGCCAACATCGATGCCGAGAAGGCCGCGCGCACCGCCGAGCGGATGCGCAAGGGCCAGTTCGACCTCAACGACATGCGCGAGCAGCTCATGCAGATGGCGAATATGGGCGGCATCAGCGGCCTGATGGGCATGATGCCCGGCATTGCGAAGATGAAGAACCAGATCGCCGCCGCCGGGATCGACGACAAGATCCTGAAGCGCCAGGTCGCGATCATCGATTCGATGACGCGGCAGGAGCGCAAGAACCCGGACATCCTCAAGGCCAGCCGCAAGAAGCGCATCGCCGCGGGCGCAGGGCAGAACGTCGAGCAGGTCAACAAACTGCTCAAAATGCACCGGAACATGTCCGACATGATGAAGGCCATGGGTTCGGGCAAACGCGGCCCGCTCGCCGGCATCGCGCAGGCGATGGGTTTTGGCGGCGGCATGAAGCCGCCTTCGCCGGAAGAGATGAAGGCGTTGGCCGAGAAGATGCAGGGCGCGCCCGGTGGCGGCCTGCCAAACCTGCCGAAGGAACTCCCCGTCGGGCTGCGCCAGGGCCTGCCGAACGTGCCAGGGCTCACCGGCCTCAGCGGCAAGCCGACACTGCCGGGCCTCGGCGGCTTTCCGGGGAAGAAGAAATGACGTCTCTCGTCATTGCGAGGAGCGAAGCGACGAAGCAATCCACGCCTCCACATGCGGCGCTATGGATTGCTTCGCTTGCGCTCGCAATGACGGCGTAACTGACCAACATCCAATCAAACCATTCATCAGGAGAACTAAATGTCTGTCGTTATCCGTCTTGCGCGCGCCGGCACCAAGAAGCGTCCGGTCTATCACGTCGTCGTCGCCGACTCGCGCTTTCCGCGCGACGGCCGCTTCATCGAGCGGCTCGGCCACTTCAATCCGCTGCTGCCGAAGGACAGCGAGGCGCGGCTGAAGCTCGACATGGACAAAGTGAAGGCCTGGCTCGCCAAGGGCGCGCAGCCATCGGACCGCGTCACCCGCTTCCTCGATGCGGCCGGCGTCGTGAAGCGCGCGCCGCGCAACAACCCGGAAAAGGCCGTGCCGCGCAAGGAGCGGAAGGCCCAGGCCGAAGCCGCCGCGAAGGCGTAAGCTTTTCGGCGCACGACGGTGTCCACACCGGTTTGCGTCGCTCGGATCGGCGCTGCGCATGGCGTGCGCGGCGCCGTTAAGCTTTGGACCTTCACCGAAGACCCGCTGGCCGTGAAGCATTACGGCCCGCTGACGACCAAGGACGGCACGCGCCAGTTCGAGGTCGCGCATGTCCGCGAGGCGAAGGATCATCTGGTCGCGACGTTCAAGGACGTATCCACGCGCGAAGAGGCCGAGCGGCTGAACGGGCTTGAGCTCTACGTTCCGCGCGAGCGATTGCCCGAAACGGACGACGACGAATACTACCACGCCGATCTGATCGGCCTTGCCGCTGTCACGACCGCCGACCAGCCGCTTGGCAAGGTCGTTGCGATCCATAATTTCGGCGCCGGCAACATCATCGAAATCGCACCGCCGCAGGGCGCGACAATGCTGCTGCCATTCACCAATGCGGTCGTGCCGACTGTCGACCTCGCTGGCGGACGGGTGATCGTCGAATTGCCTGATGAGATAGAGGGCGAGGAACCCTCCCCAAGTCGTCCCCGCGAAAGCGGGGACCCATAGCCGCGGGCGTTTGTTGTTGCATCGGCAAGCGCCTAAATTCAGCGCGCCATGAGCGTTCGGGTTGGATCCCGGCGTCCGCTGAGACGACGAATCAGGAAGAGTCGCGATGACGAATACCCACAAGGCTTGGCGCCTGCACGCGCCTAACGATCTTCGCTTTGACGAAGTGGAGACTCCAGCGCCCGCGCCCGATGGCGTCGTGGTCCGCATCGAAGCCGGCATGGTGCTTTCTTACACAGGCAAGGTACTGTCAGGCGCGGCGCCCTACAGCCTGCCGCCAACACCATTCGTGCCCGGGACCAATGCCATCGCGCGCGTGATCGCGGTCGGCAACAATGTCAACCATGTCGAAGCCGGCGACCGCGTCTTCCTGAGCCCGCATCTGCGCGGCGATGTGCCCGACCGCGAGCCACCACAGATCCTGATCGGGCTTACGGCTATGACGACCACGCCGGAAGCGCTGGCCCTGCAGACACGCTGGCGCGACGGGGTATTTGCCGAGGTCGCGCATTGGCCGGCAGCCTGCGTAACGCCGCTTCCGGGGCTCGAGGACAGACCCGCGACCGAATTGATCGGACTCGCAAAACTGATCGTGCCGTTCGGCGGGTTGCAGCGTTCGGGCCTGCGCGGCGGACAAACCATCATCATCAACGGCGCATCAGGCTACTTCGGGTCGGGCGCGGTGATGCTAGCCGTCGCGATGGGCGCTGGACGCGTAGTCGCGGTCGGGCGCCAGCAGGCGGCGCTGGAGATGTTGCGCGAAACGTGCGGTCCGCGCGCCATTCCGGCCGTCGTCACTGGCGATATGGCCAAGGATATCCCGATCATCCGCCGCGCGGCAGGCGGCAGCGCCGACCTTGCGCTCGACCTGCTCGGCAACGCCGGCAGCACCTCGACCACGCTGTCGTGCCTGCACGCGCTTAGGCGCGGCGGGCGGCTAGTGCTGATGGGCAGCGCGCAGGTGCCGCTCGAGCTCTCGTTCCGCGAAATGCTGGCGAACGACTGGGAGGTGGTCGGGCAATTCATGTACGACCGGACGGCGCCTGGCCAATTGGCGGCGCTGGCCGCCGAGAACCTGCTCGATCTCCGCCAAATCAACGTCACGACGTTTTCGCTCGCCGACATCAAGCGTGCGGTAGACGCCGCCGCACTGATGCAGGGTCTCGACCTTACGTGCGTGGTACCGTAACGGAACCCGATGACCGATCTGACCATATGGCGCGCCACCGTCCTGACCCTGTTCCCGGAGATGTTTCCCGGGCCGCTCGGCGTCAGCCTTGCCGGCAGGGCACTCGCCTCCGGGCTATGGGCTCTGGAAACGCGGGACATCAGGGATTCTGCGACCGACAGGCACCGCAGCGTGGACGACACCCCCGCCGGCGGCGGGCCGGGCATGGTGCTCCGTGCCGACATCCTGGCCGCAGCCATCGATGCCACCGAGATCGCGCCGAACCGGCCACGGCTCTTAATGAGCCCGCGCGGTCGGCCACTGACCCAGTCCCTGGTTGCGGAACTCGCGTCCGGCCCAGGTCCCCTCATCGTCTGCGGCCGTTTCGAGGGGGTCGATGAGCGGGTAATCGAGGCGCGCGGCCTTCAGGAGGTCTCGATCGGGGATTATGTGCTCTCGGGCGGAGAAATCGCCGCCATGGCCCTGATCGACGCCTGCGTGCGGCTGTTGCCGGGGGTGATGGGCAAGCAGGCCTCCGGCGAAGACGAAAGCTTCTCCGAAGGACTACTGGAATACCCTCAATTTACCCGCCCGCAGGAGTTCGAGGGCCGGCCGATCCCGGAAATTCTCACGTCGGGCGATCATGCCAAGGTTGCAGCCTGGCGGCAGGCCCAATCCGAGGCTCTGACCCGGGCCAGGCGGCCGGACTTGTGGGCCGCGCGGCACGGCACAAAAAACACGACAGACGGGTGACAAAGCCTCCGCTTTGCCTTATAGGAGCGCCCAAATCCGCAATCAGGATAGACCGAATTCTTGCGCAGCCCGCGTCGGTGCTGGGCGCGCCTCCGATGGAGATTTCAATGAACCTCATCCAGCAGCTCGAAAAAGAGCAGTACGACAAGCTCGCTGCGACCAAGCAGATCCCGGAATTCGCGCCCGGCGACACCGTGATCGTCAACGTCAAGGTGGTCGAAGGCGACCGCACCCGCGTGCAGGCCTATGAAGGCGTTTGCATCGGCCGTTCGGGCTCCGGCCTCAACGAGAGCTTCACGGTGCGCAAGATCTCCTATGGCGAGGGCGTGGAGCGCGTCTTCCCGGTGATGTCGCCGATGATCGACTCGATCAAGGTGGTGCGCCGCGGCAAGGTGCGTCGCGCCAAGCTTTATTATCTGCGCGGCCTGCGCGGCAAATCGGCCCGCATCGTCGAGAAGCAGGACAAGCAGGATCGCGCCGCCGCGGTCAACGAGTAATCCCATCCGACCAAATCGGATGCGACCAAGAGCGCGGGGCCGGTCCCCGCGCTTTTTTGTTACCGCCGTCACAGCGGACCCAACTGCTCATCCCTCATCCCGAGAGGGTGAAGGTCACGTAATCGCGCATATGGCGCATCCAGACGCGCATTGAAAGCACTCGCGATTCCGGATTGGCCTGCTATATATTTGTAGAATGGTTCCAGATCAGACCAGCATCGAGCCCATCAAGCGCGTCGTGATCGACGATCGCTCGCGGCTGCCTGGCCGGTTCTTCGGGCGCTTTGCGACCTCGGCGACGTCGGAGCTTACGCGCGCAGCTTGATGCTGCGCCGTCCCTTCGTTTGCCCCGGCGCCTAACCGCGCCGATCCGCTATCACAACATCGCTGGAGCTGCTGCTCATGTCCAAACCGACCACCCTGTATGACAAGATCTGGAACGACCATCTGGTGCACGAAGCCGAAGACGGCACCTGCCTGCTCTATATCGACCGCCATCTGGTGCACGAAGTCACCTCGCCGCAGGCGTTCGAAGGCCTGCGCACCGCTGGCCGCAAGGTCCACGCGCCGCAAAAGACGCTGGCCGTCGTCGACCATAACGTGCCAACCACCGACCGCACCAAGCCAAACCCCGACCCTGAAAGCATCGAGCAGATCAAGGCGCTGGCCGAGAACGCCGAGGAATTCGGCATCGAATATTACAACGAGTTCGACAAGCGCCAAGGCATCGTCCACGTCATCGGCCCCGAGCAGGGCTTCACGCTGCCCGGCACCACCATCGTCTGCGGTGACAGCCACACCTCGACGCATGGCGCGTTCGGCGCACTCGCGCACGGCATCGGCACGTCCGAAGTCGAGCATGTGCTCGCGACGCAGACGCTGATCCAGAAGAAAGCCAAGAACATGCGCGTCACCGTCGACGGCAAATTGCCCGAAGGCGTGACCGGCAAGGACATCATCCTCGCCATCATCGGCGAGATCGGCACCGCCGGCGGCACCGGCTACGTGCTGGAATATGCCGGCGAGGCGATCCGCGCACTGTCGATGGAAGGCCGCATGACCGTCTGCAACATGTCGATCGAAGGCGGCGCGCGCGCCGGCCTGGTCGCGCCCGACGAGAAGGCGTTCGACTTCCTGCGCGGTCGTCCGAAGGCACCGAAGGCCGAGGCCTGGGATGCGGCGCTGCGCTATTGGGAGACGCTGCGTTCCGACGAGGGCGCGCATTTCGATCACGAACTCCGGCTGGACGCAGCGAAGCTGCCGCCGATCGTGACCTGGGGCACCTCGCCGGAGGATGTCATCTCGGTTACCGGTTTCGTGCCAGATCCCGACAAGATCGCGGACGAGGCCAAGCGTCTCTCCAAGCATCGCGCGCTGAAATATATGGGCCTGACAGCGGGCACGAAGATCACCGACATCAAGCTCGACCGCGTCTTCATCGGCTCCTGCACCAACGGCCGCATCGAGGATCTGCGCGCCGCGGCCAAGATCGCTGAAGGCAAGACGGTGAATGCCAACGTCAACGCCATGATCGTGCCGGGCTCCGGCATCGTGAAGGAGCAGGCGGAGGCGGAAGGTCTCGACAAGATCTTCATCAAGGCCGGCTTTGAGTGGCGCGAGCCGGGCTGCTCGATGTGCCTTGCCATGAATCCGGACAAGCTGAAGCCGGAGGAGCGCTGCGCCTCTACCTCGAACCGCAACTTCGAGGGACGCCAGGGCTTCAAGGGCCGCACCCATTTGGTGTCGCCGGCAATGGCGGCCGCCGCGGCAATTGCCGGCCACTTCGTCGACGTGAGGGACTGGCGCTAACCGCCTTCGTTCAAGCTCGATCGATCCCGGAAACGCCTCGTTAAGCGACGAGGCGCAAACTTGCTCCTTGCGAATGCATCGTTTCGCAAGGAGCCAGCCATGGCCGACAAGCGCGAATATGTCGATATGATCAGCGAGGCGACGCGCCAGAGCCGGCGCCGAACCACGCCGCGCGTGATCGATCCAATGCCGCAGGCGAAAGAGACCTCGCGCCTCAGCCACTGGCCGCCGGACCGCTGGGCGCAATGGCGGGTGGAGAATCTGACGCCGTGGAAACTGAAGTCCTGGAAGTTCAGGGACTGGGACTGATGCACCGCACCGATTTGAGAGGTCGATTTCGCGACTGACTTGTCACGCCCGGGCTTGACCCCGGGCGTCCACATCTCCTGCGGTTCGCTGCTACGTGCCCAACGATGATTGCGCCGCGTCAGCGGCGTGTCGTCGCGCATGTTCGGTCGCTCCTGTCACGACGTCAGAGATAACGAAGTGAACGCCCTAATAATACGAAGCGTGCGACGCGGTCGCCCTCTGCTGGGAGGCTTTCCGTCTTCACCACCACGACGGGTCATGCCGGAAGCCGAATGCGTACGGGACCAGCCTGTCGTATGGATATGGTCGGAAGTAGTAAGGCTCCGTGTAAGTGCGAACGTAAGGCTGATAGGGCCTGTAATAGAAGCCCGCATAGGACCGATCAATGTTTCGGTAGTATGGCCTGTAACGGCGCGCGCTGAGATCCGTGGCTTTGCCTGTGTCGGCCGTTTCCGTGACGATCCGCTGCTGCGCTGCTGCCCTCGTCGTCAGCGACGGCGTTGATGCCAATGCCAATACACCTACGACGAGCGCTATATCGATCCAACTTTTCATGACAGGACTCCTTGAAGCAATCGGGCGGGCGATAAGGAAGCCATCATGCCGATTTCGCGGCCAAAATCAAAACAGGCCCGTTGCTAACGGGCCTGTGCGCTCTGCGTTGAATGCCGCGTGCCTGTTAGCGGCGCCAGTGGCGGCGAGGATGCGGTCGGTGCCAACGGTGATGGCGGCGGGGCTGCCAGCGCACTTCGGTCGTCCCCGACATCTGCTTCGGAGCATCCTGAACTGCCGCAGCGGCGCCGGGGCTGTTCAGCGAAAGCGCGTGAGCGCGTTCGCCCGGCACGGCAAGAGCAAACAGTGAACCGGCGGCAACCAGCCCCAGAAGTTTTGTCACTTTCATTTTTTTGTTCTCCCGAACGTCCTCGGATGTCACGTCTGCAACCATCGATTCGAATCGAGTGAGGCTGCCGCGACGCAGGTCGCAAGCAGAAGCGGACGACGTGAATGTGGAGGGAATGAATCTGCGCCGCGGACGTGAACGCAGGACTGCGCGTTTCAGTTCCCTGACAAAGTCAGGAATTCTGGCCGCCCGCGGTATTGGCGATTGGCGATGCGGCTAGAGCATGATCCGGAAAAGTGGAGACCGGTTTTCCGAAAAAGATCATGCTCAAACAAAGAGCTAGAGCGGGATGACGATTCGAAGAAAGTCATCACGCCCCAGCGGGAAGCTAACCGGGACGCCAGTAGCAGTGCATGCGCGGTGTGATCACGGTCCCGCTCGGCCGGTATTCCTGCACATAGTGGGCAGTGCAATCGCGCACGGCGTTCGGGCCCGGATTGTAGCGCGGAATGACATCCGGTTCCCAGTGATCCTGGCGGTAGATCGGAATCCGTCGCAGCGGCCGCCGACGTTGCGCGGAGGTCTCGGAGACGGTGGGCGCAGCCGCCTGCACGGCCCCTCTGGTCGATGGCGCCGTTTGCGCCTGCGCGCCAGCAACCGGCAGCGAGGCTCCCGCCAAAGCCGCCAGTAGCATTCCCATCACGATCCGCCGCATCACGCCCACCCAAAGTCCTGTTCGCGGGCCGTACGGTCTCCGATTGCCGCGACAAGGTCAACAGCGCTGGCGCCCTGTGCGAAACTCGCGCTAAACAGGCGCCATGTGGACCACAGCCAAAGCGCCGTCGCTCGCCGAAATGGAGGTCATGGCGCATGACGTTTTCGAGCGCCTGCCCCAGCGTTTTCGCAGTCTTTGCGAAGGCGTGATTATCCGCGTCGACGATTTCCCGACCGACGAAGTCATGGACGAGATGGGCTGCGAAAGCGAATTCGACCTGCTCGGCCTGTTCCAGGGCATAGGTCTGCCGCACCAGAGCCATGGCGACATCCCGCATTTGCCCAACATGATCTGGCTCTACCGCCGGCCGATCCTCGACTATTGGGCCGAGCACGAGGAGACGCTGGGCCACATCGTCCGCCACGTCCTGGTCCATGAGATCGGCCACCATTTCGGCCTTTCGGACGCCGATATGGAGGCGATCGAGGCTGCCGCAGGCTAGGATTGCGTAAATTGGCCTTTTTTCAGGGGGTTTTTCGGGATAGATAACCCCTCTCCCACCTTGAACCGGGAAGTGCGATCGATGGAAAAATTTACCAAGCTGGAAGGCGTCGCGGCGCCATTGAAGATCATCAATGTCGACACCGACATGATCATCCCCAAGCAGTACCTGAAGACCATCAAGCGCACCGGCCTTGGCAAGGGGCTCTTCTCGGAGCAACGCTACAAGGACGATGGCAGCGAGAATCCCGACTTCGTGCTGAACAAGCCGGCCTATCGCAATGCCAAGGTCCTGGTCGCCGGCGACAATTTCGGCTGCGGCTCGAGCCGCGAGCACGCACCTTGGGCGCTGCTCGATTTCGGCATCCGCTGCGTGATCTCGACCTCGTTCGGCGACATCTTCTACAATAACTGCTTCAAGAACGGCATCCTGCCGATCCGCGTTGCCCAGGAAGACCTCGACAAGCTGTTCGACGACGCTGAGCGCGGCGCCAATGCGACGCTGACGATCGACTTGGCGAACCAGGAAATCCGCGGTCCCGACGGCGGCGCGGTGAAGTTCGAGATCGACCCGTTCCGCAAGCACTGCCTGATCAACGGTCTCGACGATATCGGGCTGACGATGGAGAAGAAGTCGTCGATCGACGACTACGAGGCCAAGGCCAGCCGCGAGCGCGCCTGGGCCTGATCTTTCCGCTCCGGATCATGCTCTAGAGGGACGGCGCATGCGTCCGGACGTCGTTAGCTTCTGGCACGGTCCGCTCGACCGGCTGCGGCTGACCTGCCTGCGTTCGCAGGTCGCCGCCGGCCACAAGGTCACCGTCTACAGTTTCGATCCGCTGCCCGGCCTGCCCGACGGCGTCGGCAATGCGGAGGCCGAGGCAATCCTGCCGCATGCGTTCTCCGAGAAACTGCGCCCGCCGGGGCCGGACGGGAGCTGGCACGGCTGGACCATCCTGCAGTTCAGCGATTTCTTCCGCATGCGGCTGATGACTGAGCGCGCCGGCGTTTGGCTCGATGCCGATGTGCTGCTGCTGAAGCCGATCGAGATTGATCCGGCCAAGCCTTACTTTGCGTGGGAGCGGCCGCGCCAGCTCGGCAACTCCGTGCTTTATCTGCCACCGGACGATCCGATCGTGCGCGCCTTCGAAGGATTGATGAAGCAGGAGGAGCTGACGCCGGAGTGGCTCGCGCTTCGTCATCGCGTCGTCTTCGCGCTGCGACGCCTGCGCGGCGTTTCCGACCGTCTCTCCGATATCCGGATCTCGCTCTACGGCCCGCCGGCGATCACCGCGCTCGCCCGCCGCGCAGGGGAGTTGCAATACGCCCTGCCGAAGCAGTCATTTTACGCCGTGCACGCCGAACCGAAATTGTTCTTCGAACCGCGCGACTTCTCGAAACTGCTCGGCAACCCCGACGTCATCGGCCTGCACATCTCGCCGAAAGGCCGCGGCCGCGAAGCGCCGATCCCAGGCAGTCTCTACGCGTGGGCGGCGGAAAAATTTCGCTAACCCGTCGTCTCAACCCTTCATTGCCGCGATCGCATCAGCGATTGCGATCGTGCGGCGCGCCATCTCGGCGTGGAGTCGCTCCACCATGCGGCCGTCGATCTGGATCGCGCCGCGCGAGGCATTCTCCGGCTTGTCGAACGCAGCGAGGATCTTGCGGGCTTCCGCGACTTCTTCCGCCGGCGGGGTGAAGATCGCGTTACAGGCTTCGATCTGGCCCGGATGGATCAGTGTCTTGCCGTCGAAACCGAGATCGCGCGCTTGTGCGCATTCGGCGGCAAAGCCATCGACATTGGCGAAATCGCTATAGGGACCGTCGAGGATCTCCAATCCGTGCGCGCGCGTCGCCAGGATGCAATGGGTGATCATCGGAATCATGATCGCACGGCCCGGCTGCATCTTGATCCGCGTCTCCCGCGAAATGTCGTTCGGGCCGAACACGAAACCGGCAAGCCGGGTCTCGGAATCCTTTGAGGCCGCGGCGAGTTCCTCGGCATGCAGCACCGCACGCGCGGTCTCGATCATGGCCCAGACCCGGATCGAGGCAGGCGCGTTGATGTCGCTCAGGCGGTCGGCAATCGCATTGAGGTCGTCGACGCTGGAGACCTTGGGAACCAGGATGCCGTCGGGCTGCGCCTTGCCGGCCATGCCGATGTCGTCGACCCACCACGGCGTGTCCAGGCCGTTGATCCGGACCAGCACCTCGCGCTTGCCGAAGCCCTTGGCCGCCACAGCCGCAGCAATCTGGTCCCGCGCCAGGCCCTTGGCGTCCGGCGCCACCGAATCCTCGAGGTCGAGGATGATACCGTCGGCCGGCAGGTTGCGCGCTTTCTCCAGCGCCCGCGCGTTGGATCCGGGCATAAACAACAGGCTGCGGCGCGGACGGGTCATGGTCGTTTCCTTTCGGTCGTTTCCATCCCGCCTATCATTTCGGCCATCGCTCCGAAAGCCTTGTTCCGGTCATCGGCTTGTGGTTAGGCAAGGGCATGGAGCTCTTCCCGAAAAATCTGCTCGACGGCTACCGGGCTTTCGCCACGCAGCGGCTGCCCACGGAACAATCCCGCTACCGCGAATTGTCCGTGCGCGGCCAGTCACCCGAGGTGATGGTGATCGGCTGCTGCGATTCCCGCGTCTCGCCGGAAGTGATCTTCGACGCCGGGCCGGGTGAATTGTTCGTGGTGCGCAACGTCGCCAACCTGGTTCCGGTCTACCAGCCCGACAGCGGCGCTCACGGCGTTTCGGCTGCGCTGGAATATGCCGTCAACGTGCTGAAGGTGAAGCACATCGTCGTGCTTGGCCACGCCCAATGCGGCGGCATCCGCGCCTTTATCGATAAAATCCAGCCGCTGTCGCCCGGCGACTTCATCGGCAAGTGGATGCAGATGTTCATCAAGCCCGGCGAGGTCGTCGAGCAGCGCGAGCATGAGACGATGCAGGATTTCACCATCCGGATCGAGAAAGCCGCGGTGTTCCGCTCGATCGAGAACCTGATGACGTTCCCGTTCGTGCGCGAGCGGGTGCAGAAGGGCGAGACGAACCTGCACGGCGCCTATTTCGGCGTCGCCGAAGGCTCGCTGTTCGTGCTCGACCGGACGACGAAGGAATTCGTGAGTGCGCGTATGGCGGGTAGCGAGTAGCGTAATTCCACTCGCTATTCGCTACTCCCTATTCGCCAATCAACCTAATCCGCCCCGTGGCCGGCGCCCCAGCGGTCCGACAACGCCAGGATCAGGGTCGAGATCACGAACACCAGGTGGATGCCAACCAGCCATCCGAGCTTCTGCGCGTCGAAGATCGCATCAATGTTCAGGAAGGCCTTCAGCACCTGGATCGCCGAGATCGCCACGATCGAGGACAGCAGCTTCTGCTTCAGGCCGCCGAAATCGACCTTGGTCATCCATTCCGGCCAGTCCGGATGGCCGGCGGGATCGATCCGGGACACGAAGTTCTCATAGCCCGAGAACACCACGATCAGGATCAGATTGCCGGTCAGCGACACATCGATCAGACTGAGCACGCCAAGGATGATGTCGGATTCCTTGGCGTAGGGCACGTGCAGGATGAACTCCCACAGCAGTGCAACGAATTTGTAGAGCAGCACGGCGAGGCTGACGACGAGACCGAAATAGAACGGCGCCATCAGCCAGCGACTGTTGAAGATCAGGCTTTCGAAGCCGATCTCAACGCGTTTCAGCCTGGGATCAGGTCGATAGGGAACCGGCTCGTCGGTCATCGATTCCGGCTCCCCGGTCATTCACCATTCGCCGCTATTCTCAGGCCGCCTTCTTCTTGGCGGTGAGCAACTTGCGGTTGATCAGGCATTCGGCGATCTGCACCGCATTCAGCGCGGCGCCCTTGCGCAGATTGTCCGACACGCACCACAGCACGAGCCCGTTCTCCACCGTCGCGTCCTCGCGGATGCGGCTGATATAGGTGGCGTCCTCGCCCGCAGCCTCATAGGGCGTGACGTAGCCGCCGGGCTCCTGCTTGTCGATGACGAGACAGCCCGGCGCATTGCGCAGGATGTTGCGCGCCTCATCCGCCGAGATCGGATTCTCGAACTCGATGTTGACGGCTTCCGAATGGCCGACGAAGACCGGCACGCGCACGCAGGTCGCGGAAAGCTTGATCTTGGGATCAAGAATCTTCTTGGTCTCCGCCATCATCTTCCACTCTTCCTTGGTGTAGCCGTCCTCCATGAACACGTCGATGTGCGGGATGACGTTGAAGGCGATGCGCTTGGGGAATTTCTTGTTGATCAGCTCGTCATTGGTGTAGACGGCCTTGGTCTGTGAGAACAATTCGTCCATCGCGTCCTTGCCGGCGCCCGAGACCGATTGATAGGTCGAGACCACGACGCGCTTGATCGTCGCCTTGTCGTGCAGGGGCTTCAGCGCCACCACGAGCTGCGCGGTCGAGCAGTTCGGATTGGCGATGATGTTCTTCTTGGTGAAGCCCGCCGCCGCGTCCGCATTCACTTCCGGCACGATCAGCGGCACATCCGGATCCATGCGCCAGGCCGAGGAATTGTCGATCACGACCGCGCCGGCGGCACCAATCTTCGGCGACCATTCCTTCGACACCGCCCCGCCCGCCGACATCAGGCAGATGTCGACATCGGAGAAGTCGTAATGCTCGAGCGCTTTGACCTTCAGGGTCCGATCGCCATAGGAGACGTCGACGCCGACGCTGCGGCGCGAGGCCAGCGCGACCACCTCGTCAGCCGGGAATTTGCGCTCGTCCAGAATGCCGAGCATTTCCCGCCCGACATTACCGGTCGCACCCACCACCGCGACTTTGTAACCCATCGTTCATTCTCCGAGGAAAAATGCTCGCCCGCGCAGTCCGGCGGATCAGGAAGCGCAGCGCTTCTATGCGAGAAACGCCGTTAAGACAACGTTAGTCGTAGCGCTTTGCTGGTCCGGCCGCCTCGCGCCGTGACGCTATGTAATCACTTAGGGGCCGGCCGCCATCGGTTGCGGCGCCTTCGATGATGGCGTTATCGCGGCAAGGCACTGGTTTTCATGAAACTTTTGCGCTTCCCGCGGCATTATCGCGCGCGGGTGTGGCGCATTTGACCTAGTTGCGACCGTTGCGCCAAGGCTACAATATGGCCAAATCAGATGGGCGATCTGCCAGCCCGGCGTGCGGGCACAGTGACGAGGATGAAATGACTGCCAAATTTCCTGCTGCGACCAAGCTCGCGGTATTTTTTGCCACCGCCGCGGCCGTGGCCGGTCTCCTCGCCAGCCCTGCCGATGCCCAGAGCAGGCGTCAGGACCAGCTCCGGTATGACCGCGACGGCCGGGTCACTTACGGAGGGCAGGGGCCCAACCGTTCCTACCAGCAGGGACCGCGCACCCGCGTCTTCGTGACCACCCGCTCCTGGCTCGATGCCGGCACCGAGGTGCTGCCGGGCGACCGCAAGTTCCAGGACTACGCCTTCCCGTCGCCGTTCGGGTACCCGGACTTCGCGCGGGAAAACCTCAATCGGCCGATCGACCGCCAGCCGCTCAACCCGCCGTCGGATTTGGGTGGCGAGCCGACCCGGTTCCCGCTGTATTGAGCTGAGGGCATAAGGTGGGCAAAGGCGCATCGCGCCGTGCCCACCATTTTACGCTCCGCTCGTGGCGGTGGGCACGCTTCGCTTTGCCCACCCTTACCAATCCCGGTGCCTGTTGCACCTAAGCGTGCAGCTTCTGCAATTCCTTCAGAATTGCTTCGCCCATCTGCGTGGTCGAGGCTGATGTCGTGCCTTCGGACTTGATGTCTGCGGTACGCAGGCCGCTTGCGAGCACGGCGGCGATTGCGGCATCGAGCTTGTCGGCGAGCGCACCCATGTCGAAGGAGTAGCGCAGCGCCATCCCGAACGAAGCGAGCATCGCGATCGGGTTGGCAAGGCCTTGGCCTGCGATATCCGGCGCCGAGCCGTGCACCGGCTCGTACAGCGCCTTGCGCTTGCCGCTCTTGGCATCGGTCTCGCCGAGCGAAGCCGACGGCAGCATGCCGAGCGAGCCGGTGAGCATCGCCGCGATGTCGGAGAGCATGTCGCCGAACAGATTATCGGTGACGATGACGTCGAACTGCTTCGGCCATTTGACCAGCATCATGCCGCCGGAATCGGCGAGCTGATGCTCCAGCGTCACATCGGGGTATTCGCGCTTGTGCACCTGGGTGACGACCTCGTTCCAGAGCACGCCCGATTTCATGACGTTGCGCTTTTCCATCGAGGTCACCTTGTTGCGGCGCTTCTTGGCAAGGTCGAAGGCGACGCGGGCGATACGCTCGATCTCGTAGGTGTCGTAGACCTGGGTGTCGATGGCGCGCTTCTGGCCGTTTCCGAGATCGGTGATGGTCTTCGGTTCGCCGAAATAGACGCCGCCGGTGAGCTCGCGCACGATCATGATATCGAGCCCTTCGACCGCCTCGCGCTTCAGGCTGGAGGCATCCGCGAGCGCCGGATAGCATACGGCGGGCCGCAGATTGGCGAACAGGCCGAGATCCTTGCGCAGCCGCAGCAGGCCGGCCTCGGGCCGCACCTCATAGGGAACGCTGTCCCATTTCGGCCCGCCGACCGCGCCGAAGATCACGGCATCGGCGGCTTTCGCCTTGGTCATGTCGCCTTCCGAGATCGAGACCTTGTGCGCATCATAGGCAGCGCCGCCGACCAGCCCCTCTTCGGTCTCGAAGGTGGCGATTCCTTCCGCCTTGAGCCAGCCGATCAGGCGCTTCACCTCCGCCATCACTTCGGGGCCGATGCCGTCGCCGGGCAGGAGCAGGAGCTTGTGGGTCGCCATGGGGTTTTCGCCTTGAGATCTAAGGAAATCCGCGCGGAGTGCTAAAGCGCTGTTGCGCGGTTGGCAAGACACCATTCCCGGAGTTGGCCTGTGCAAGCATGGCCAGGCCTGCCACAATGCGGCCCTGCCGGAGTTCTCAGTGAAAGCCCCCGACCTGCCCCCATCTTCCGCGCACCCCGCGCGGCTGATTCTGATCCTGTCGCTGGCGCCGACCGCGGGGCTCGGCATCGGCCGTTTCGCCTATTCGCTGGTGCTGCCTGATATGCGCGAGCAGCTTGCGTGGTCTTATTCGGCGGCGGGCTTCATGAACACCATCAACGCCGCCGGCTATCTGATCGGCGCGCTGCTCGCCGCACGGCTGATCCGGCGCTTCGGGCTGGTGGCGTCGGTACGCTGGGGAACGCTGGCCTGCGTGGTGTCGCTCGCGCTTTGCGCCATCACCGCGAACTACGTGGTGCTGAGCTTTGCGCGGCTGCTCGCCGGCCTTGGCGCTGCTGCCGGCTTCGTCGGCGGCGGCGCGCTTGCGGCGATGATCGCGCAGACGCGGCCCGAACGCGCCAATTTCCTGCTCAGCCTGTTCTATGCCGGACCCGGCAGCGGCATCCTGCTGTCGGGACTGGTGGCGCCGTTCGTGCTGCAATGGTTCGGCCCGGGCTCGTGGTGGATCGTGTGGTGGGCGATGACGCTGCTTGCGGCCATCATGACCATTCCGCTCTGGCTCACATCCTTCCCTTCTGACGCCATGACCAGGCAGGAGTCAGCGGCGAAGTTCGCGATAACGCCGGTTGCGATCTATCTCGGCGGCTATTTCCTGTTCGGTGCCGGCTATATCGCCTACATGACGTTCATGATCGCCTATGTGCGCGACGCCGGCGGCGGCGCACTGGCGCAAAGCGCCTTCTGGAGCCTGATCGGGCTGAGCGCTTTCGTGACGCCGTGGGTGTGGCGAGGCGTGCTCGGGCTCAACCGCGGCGGGCTTGCCACCACGATCATCCTCGGCGTCAACGCGATCGGCGCCGGCCTACCGATTTTCGGACACTCGCCGCTGTTGCTCGCGGTCTCCGCCCTGGTGTTCGGCGTCGCGTTCTTCGCGGTGGTGGGATCGACCACCGCCTTCGTGCGCTTCAACTATCCGCCATCGTCCTGGCCGACCGCGATCGCCGCGCTGACGATCTCGTTCGGGACCGGCCAGACCATCGGGCCGATCGTCGTCGGCGCGATCACCGATGCGGTCGGCAGCCTGTCATTCGCGCTGAACATATCGGCGGCGATGCTCGCGCTCGGCGCCGTCCTCTCGGCGTTCCAAAGGAAGCTGGACGTGACGGCGTAGGCAGGCGCGCTTTCCCGGCGTCGTCATTGCGACGGAGCGAAGCAATCCATGGTGCGGCAAGTGGAGACATGGATTGCTTCGCTCCGCTCGCAATGACGGGTGCTGTCATTCCGGGCAGCGCGAAGCGATGAGCCCGGAATCCATTTCTCCGCTTGCGCCTGCGGTTCGATGGATTCCGGGCTCGCGCTGCGCGCGCCCCGGAATGACAGCGAGAGACTCAGCTTCCGCTAAACGAATTGTAGCCCTGGTCTTCCCAGTAGCCGCCCTTGTAGTCGTTAGTGACTTCCATCGAGATCACATATTTCGGGTTCTTGAAGCCGAGCTTGGTCGGGACCCGGATCTTCATCGGATAGCCGTAGGCGCGCGGCAGGATCTCGTCGGCGAATTTGAAGGTCATCTGGGTCTGCGGATGCAGCGCGGTCGGCATGTCCAGCGGCGAGTTGTAGCCGTCCTTGTCGGCGCACTGGAACCAGACATATTTCGCGCGGGTGTCGGCGCCGACGAGCTTCAAGAAATCGCGCAGCGGCGTGCCGGTCCAACTGCCGATCGCGCTCCAGCCCTCGACGCAGATATGGCGCGTGACCTGCTTGACCTGCGGCAGCTTGTAGAGCTCCTCCAGCGTCCACGGCTTGTTGTTCTCGACCAGGCCGCGCACCTCCAACTTCCAGTCCTTGCCGTCGATGTCGGGCGCTTCGTCGACATCATAGTAGCCGTTGAACGGAAACGGCTTGGTGATGGCGCTTTCCGGAAAGGTCGGCGCCAGCGCGTTCGGATTGAACATCCAGGCCTGCACCGCATCGTTGAACTTCGAAACCTGCGCCAGCATCGTTTCCGCCGAGGAGCTGTCGACGACATCGCAGCCGGTGAGCAGCGTCAGCGCCCCCAAGCTGGCGCCGCCGGTGATGAAACGCCGGCGTGTCAGATCAGGCATCAGTTTCACGGCGTCCTTGACCAGGAGCTTCTTGTCGACGCCGGGGATCAGGAGCTTGCGCGTGCGACCCATGTCTCTCTCCCTGAATTCAGCGGCCGATGATCATGGCGCGCAAGCTTCGCGGCACCAGGACGGCCAGCGCGACGTGAATGACGAGGAAGGCCACGATCAGCGCCATGCAGATGAAATGGACATAGCGCGCGACGTCGTAGCCTCCGAACAGCGCGGTCAGCCACTGCAACTGCACCGGCTTCCAGATCGACAGCCCCGACAGCACAATAACCACACCGACGATGATAATGCCGGCATAGAGCAGCTTCTGCACGTAATTGTACTTGGCGAGATCGTCGTGCGAGAGCTTGAAGGTCAGCGCCGCCTTGGCGTCCGAGATCACGCCGCTAGGGGTAATCGGCAGCAGCTTCCTGCGGAAGCGGCCGGTGACGAAGCCAAGGACAAGATAGACCAGGCCATTGACCATCAACAGCCACATCGCGGCAAAGTGCCAGAGCAGCGCGCCGCCGAGCCAGCCGCCGAGCGTGATGCTGCGGGAGAACGTGAAGTTGAACAGCGGCGAGGCGTTGTAGATCTGCCAGCCCGACATGATCATCAGGATCATCGCGACCGCGTTGATCCAGTGCACGATCCGCACCCAGGCCGGCTGGATCACCTTGCCCGTGCTGGCGGAGGCTGCGTGCTCGTTGCTGACTGCAAGGCTCGACATGGCTGTTTCCCTGCTCGGGGTTCGTTACCGATCTATACGCCCGGATCGGGGCCTTGTTACCGCGACACCTGGTACAAGTGCGATACGCACGTCGCTTCGCGGTCACAAAAAAGCGAGCCGGGTTTCCCCCGGCTCGCTGGTCCTTACGCTGCCTGTCGGGGGATGAAACAGGCGCGTGCGGTGTTACGAGGCAGGCATCAACACGGTGTCGACCACATGGATCACGCCGTTGGACTGGTTGACGTTGGAGGTCGTCACCGTCGACCAGTTGCCCTTGGCGTCGCCGATCCAGACCTTGCCGTCCTGCTTCTTCACCGTCAGTTCCTCGCCCTCCACCGTCGTGAGCTTCTTGCCGTCGGCAAGGCTGGAGGCTTCATACTTCCCGGGCACGACGTGATAGGTCAGGATCTTGGTCAGCGTCGCCTTGTTCTCCGGCTTGACCAGGGTTTCGACGGTGCCGGCCGGCAGTTTGCCGAACGCCATGTTGGTCGGCGCGAACACCGTGAACGGGCCCTTGCCTTCCAACGTGCCAACGAGGCCGGCGGCCTTCACCGCGGCGACGAGGGTGGTGTGGTCCTTGGAATTGACCGCGTTCTGGACGATGTTCCTGGACGGGAACATCGCGGCGCCGCCGACCATCACGGTCTTTTCCTCGGCGCGAACCGGCGCCATCACGCTTGCGGTGAACGTCAGCGCACTGAACGCTGCGGCGGCGAGAAGTGCTGTACGTTTCAACATGGACAATCTCCCGTTTGGCTAACAATGACCGGCGGAGCTGCCGCCGGGGATGAAGGCAACGACGGTGCGGCTATTCGATTGGGCCGTCGTTGGCCGCAGCTACGGGAGGGTTTGGGACGAGGTTTCGCGGGATAATTTATCGTGATGGCTGAAACTATCTGCAAGCGTGGCCGTGGGGTGACGTGCGTAGCCCGGATGGAGCGCAGCGCAATCCGGGGCCACTTGATCGGCGGATGCTGGAGTGCCCCCCAAAAGTGAGACACGGGAAATTAGGGACAGTTCTCTAACGGAGAACGTATGCCCAACAAATCTC